>RGUK01000377.1 GCA_010027825.1 bacterium | reverse complement strand
CATGAAAAAAGGCGATACACACGATTGAAAAAACCGTTATGATAGGGGCTTAACCCAAGCGCTTGAAAGGCCTACCGTGCTTGTCCCCGCACACTACCCTGTAACCTGCAATACGAAGTACGTTGCCTGCGGTTCCACCTTCGTTGCTATTCCTGGTTTCACCACGGATGGCGCTCGCTTTATTCCTGAAGCTTTGGCAAAAGGTGCAACGCGCATCGTGGTAAGTCCGAGGCACGACACGCAAGCAGTACGCGACTTATGCGCAGAGCATAAGGCCACCCTGTTGGTCGTTGAAAATCCACGCAAAGCCCTGGCAGCATTAGCAGCAGAAGCGCTCGACTTTCCAGCACAAAAGTTACATATCATTGGCGTCACGGGGACTAAGGGTAAATCTACCACCACCCTCTTGGTAGAGCGTCTCCTGCGCAAAGCAGGCTACAAAACAGCCCTTATCAACACCATCTATAACAGCATCCTGGGCAAACGCAGCACTACCACCCACACCACTCCGGAAGCTGACTACCTCCAGCTTTTTTTCGCTACCTGTGTGCAAAAAGGCGTCACCCACGTGGTCATGGAAGTTTCTTCTCATGCACTCAGCCTGCACCGTGTTGATCAGATTCCTTTTGCTACGGTCGGCTTTACCAACCTGGCACCGGAACATATGGATTTTTATCCAACGATGGATGATTACTTTCAAGCAAAGGCGCAGCTCTTTTCACTTACCACCAGCAGGTCTTTGATCGTCATCAATGCTGATACGGAATGGTCGGCAAAGGCTCTTGCCGCGGCGGTACATGCGGCCCAACACACGCATGCGCATGTGCAAACTTACGGTCAGCAAGACAGCGCTACCGCTCAGCACGTCACTATGCATGTACAACAAGCATCATGCGACGGCATCGACTTAATACTCAATCCCACTATGGGCGAGTCACTGGCACTTAGCTGCCCACAGCTCTTTGGGGTCTTTAATTGTTACAATATAGCTATGGCTGCGCTCATTGCACGTCATGCTGGGCTTACCGATACAGACATCATCAACGGCCTGCGCTCGTTCAAAGGGGTTCCTGGTAGGTTGCAGCGCCACGTACTGCGCAGCGGAGCACTCGCCTTTATCGACTATGCACATAATCCTTCCTCAATGGAAGAAGTGTTGAAAACACTCCGTCCATTCACCTCTCACTTGGTCGTCCTATTCGGCTGTGGCGGGGATCGTGACTTGGTTATTCCTGACCGGCGCGAGGCTATTGCGCACGCTGCCCAGATTGCCCCTTCACACGCTATTATCGCTATTTTAGGTAAAGGGCATGAAAATTATTATTTGATTGGGGATCAGCGACTTCACCTAAGCGACTTTGAGGAAATCGGTCACTTTTGAGGCGCTCATACGGCATGCGACCCCTAATCAGTTGTGCCAGGGCCTTTTGGTTCGCTCTGCGTAGCTTAAAGTCATTAAGCGGCGAGGCAACGTTATAGAGATAGAGAATGTCAGGGACAAACTTTGCTTTACAGCTTCCCGCCATTTCAAGCATCGGTAGCATGGCTGCAAGATCAGAAGCGCTGGCTACAAATCTTCCCCGCTGGTCAAGAAAGTCTTTTTCTTCCACACACTGAAAAAGCCACGCGCGATACGTCCGCAAGTGATCAGCTGGGAATGGTTTGCACTGACGAACAGTGTTTGCCGCAAAGGCAGCGGAGGGAATTTGCCTTGCTCCGACGCATGGAGTAACACCAACAAACGGATGCACTTGCAGGTTGCCATAGGTCAGCCAAACATCAAACTTGTTATACACTTTGTTGATCAGAGAAAGCACATCCTTCCTGGCAAATTGATCATCCCCATCTAGCACAACCACCACACATTCCGGAGCAAGACCTGAGACCACGGTGTACATGTTGTGCATCGCACCTCGGTTGTATTGATTGCGCAGAAGCGTAACACGACCATGCACGTCATGTTCTTGCAAATAAGCGGCTACCAAATCGCCCGTCCCATCAGTGGAAGCATCATCTACATACACCGCCGAGTAGTTGGGATAGTCCTGCCCGAATAAAGAAACAAGATTCTGTTTGTAGTAGGCGGCATTATTAAAAGAGAGAATAACCACCACCAGCGGGTGCTCGACCGGAGGCTGATAAGTTGCCAACTGGGGGCCCAGCAGCTGATCAGCAGGAAACTTCTCTTGCAAGGGCACCTGAAATGCTGCCTGTAAAAAGGCCATCTTGATGCTACAGAAAATAAATAAGAACCCTAGTCTCATTAGCAGCCCTCATCC
>RGUK01000376.1 GCA_010027825.1 bacterium | reverse complement strand
CCTTAAACGGATTGATTCCAGATAGTTCCATGAAGAACCGCTGTTTGTTTTTCGCAAGCCTTCCTGAGTCTTTGCACCACTCCTTGTACGCATCCCAGAGAGCTCTTGTGCCAACCGTATGATTCTCAAAGCCCGTAACCTTTACGCACTCAGCGAT
Organism: bacterium; assembly: GCA_010027825.1. The sequence goes on along the minus strand of RGUK01000376.1, from coordinate 2,122 downwards.
AAACCCACGGACGCTATCCAACTGTTGCGTGATGTCCTCAAGAGCCTCCAAGCCCTTTGGCGCGGTGAACAACTTCTCACCCCTCAAGAGTCTTCTTGCCCCGACAAGTCCCCAGTTTAGGATACCCTGGATCTCCCCATGCAACCTGTCAGAGAGTCCTAAGTCCTCCTGACCTTGAAACGACTTCCAGAACGGAAAGACTATCATGCGATTCGTCAAAGCGTTCTCATCGTTCAAGAAGGGTGGCAGCTTGTTACACACAAACGCTACCTTTGTATTCATCCGTTGGTTCACAACAGATTGCCCCTTCCTATTGATCCCCACTGGATCGTTAGAAGCTAACGACTTAATGCGCTCGGTCGCTACGCCCATGCGGTCAGGACTAGCCCTATCGGCATCTTGAAATACCACGAGCTTCTTGCCCATAAGACTCTCTAGTCCAAAGTCCGAGCCGATCAGACTCAAAGAGGTAGAGGCGCAATTATCGTGCCCCAGCATGGCTTCTAGGACCGATACGAGCGTACTTTTTCCAGCGCGGCTTGCACCCTTAAAGATTGCAAACTTCTGAAAGTTTGCCACGCTCAAAAGACAGTAGCCCATCCAGAGTCTAAGACTCTCAATGAGATCAGAGTCACCATCCCAGATGGAGTCAAGAAACTTCATGAACTCAGGGCAGCGCGCGTCTGGGTCGTAGTCCACATCGACCGAATGAAAACAGAACCAGTCTTCTGTGTGGCTCAATAACTCTCCGTTAGACAAGTCTAGGATGCCATTCTTCAATGTGACGTAGTTGTTGCCCTCACGCCCCTTGAAGCTAACGTCAGGAATGAGATGACCCTTATTCAGATGGAACTTCACGCCTTTTCTAATGTCAGAAATATGCCCAACCTTCATGGTCTTCAAAAGCTCACCATGATTGCAGAACTCACCGATGTCTCGATAGATAATCGAGTCCATGAACGAATCGCTCACTACTGCCCACCTGTGATTCTCCTTATCATAGTGAACAAACTGCCCATCGAAACAATCCACGAAGCGCTTATTGCGCTCCATGAAAACATGCGCCGAATGGATTGCGTTCTTCTTTGAGTACATCAGCGCTCTTTGTGGTTCTTCCGGTATGGTTGGCTCATCACTAAATGCCGTAGCGATACTTTGATTACCCTGATTCATGCGGCTGTACTTGAAAGCGTTTTTTACTTTAGCCCAAAGGTCTTTTAAGTCCCAAGGGGGGCTGCACCTTGGATTATACTCATCCTTCAGGATGCGATACACCGCATCTTCGCTAAGTCCATAATCTCTACAGATCATAGCGGCTTTAAGCGTTTGCATGTCACCGCCATCACCTTGAACGGCGGCAGGGAGGCTTTGAACCGCAAGTCTTGCGGCTTCTAAATCTAGTGGATTGTCTAATACATCCGCGCCGTGACTACTCTTGCTCTCTTTTCTTTCATAGCTCTCTTGTTTAAGAAGCATCTCATCGACAATCCACCGTGGGAGCTCGTCGGCTTCATGCTCGACATCTAAAAGACTCAACCCGTTATCAAAGACGTACTGACCCTCTTGAGACGCATGGATCGATGGATAGGTTACAACCTGCCCAGCGCCATCCGCTAAGATATCTATGCCCTTAAAGATTCGTGAGCCAGAACTGCGCGTCTTCAATTCACTATCAGAGTGAAGAAGCGCTGAAGGATATCGATAGTAAAGATGCAACCCGCCGTTTGGCGTTCGCTCAATGATTGGACTGCCCAGATGGATCTGGTGCTCAAGGAACCAGCCCATTCCACCGCTTTTTACATCGACATCTACGCAAACAATCTTAGAAGTTTTTCCGGTCTTGAGCCCTATATTTGCCCCGCCTTCTCGTGACCATACGCGCTCTAGTTCTTTTTGGAGCTCGCGCCACGAAAGGCTCTCCTTTTGCCAACCCATGTGGGTTGGAGCCTTGCCGCGCTTAATGGTGTTGTCGCACCAAGCGCTGTGAACGCAAACAATCTGCAAGCCCGCGCTCACATATTGCTCGGCGATGTTAAACAACAAAGCCTTTAACTCTTGATTCCCTTTTTTTGCCTGTAAGTCCACGGTGACATCCCTCTCTTTTATTTACTCAGTAACTTTT
>RGUK01000375.1 GCA_010027825.1 bacterium | reverse complement strand
CTGGGCATTTCGCATCAAGTGCTCTCTAAACTTACCTTTGCCGGCGACCGCGTTGTGTACGGCAAAAGCCTTTCTGAGCTCACACGCCACATCAGCACTGAGCTGCTCAAGCGACCAGATTTGACACCAGTTTCGTTCCAGACAGAGGATGGCTTTACCCTCTCGGGTTACTTTATTGAGCGCAAACATGCCAAATTCAACGCCATTATTTGCCATGGCTATCGCAGCGCAAAAGAATTGATGTACGGCTATTTAGACCTCTTCCCCGACTGGAACATTTTACTGTTTGATTTCCGCGCCCATGGGGGTAGTGATGGCGCCATCACCTCACTCGGGTACCACGAATATAAAGATGTACTGGCAGCCTCTCACTACATGCGGCTGGTCGCGCGTAGGAAAAATACGCAGCAACTGCCTTTAATAGTTCTAGGATTTTCTATGGGCGGTGCGGCAACGCTAAAGGCCGCTGAGAATGACCCCAATCTGTGCGATGCGCTCATCATAGATTCGACCTATGCGCGCCTAAGCAGCACCATGCTGAAAGCTTTTTCGAGCAAATCCTATTTGCCCCTCTATCCATTCTTTCCCGTAATCCGCTGGCTATTCCATTACTACGCCGCCTGTAATATTCATGCCATGAATCCAGAAAAGAGCGTCTTGCGCATCAAAATGCCAATCCTTTTCATCCACGCTGCACGCGATAGTTATCTCTCATCAAAAAACGTACTGCGGCTATATGCAAATGCTCAGCATGAGCAATCACGTCTATGGATTGGCCCCATCTGTCGCCATGGATCGTTGCATGCTTACTTTGGCAACCGTTACCGTCACAAGGTTAACAAATTCTTGGCAAAAGCATTGCCAGCTTCCCACGAAAAATCTACCCCTTAGCCAGCAGCACATAAAAAAAGCTGGCAGTTCAGCTGGCATTTGCTCAGCTGCAGGAGCCGCCTCACCTTCTGTTTGTGCAGCTGCAATAACGTCAGCTACGGTCAGCTCTTCTGAAGGAGCTTCATTTTCTGCTACTTGTACGTTTTCTTGTACTTGCTCAGCTTGTGCAACTTCTCTTGATGCACCTTTTTCTTCATTTCCACCACAAGCGCAAAGCAGTGTCAAAGCAGCAATACCAGCAACGTGAAGCAACGCATTTTTTTGCATGAGAACAGTCTCCAATAGGATAAAATGGTAAGAACTTGTTAAAGTTACTCGCATAATACCCCAATACCATAGAAAAATAAATTAGAAAAATCAATTTTTCAGACTGGCTTGGTTTTGCGACAAATCATGTGTTTGTAAGCACGCACGGCAGACAACATTCAAACATGGCACCACGCGGGACATCGACCAGTTTGATAGATCCATCAAGCTGCTTGAAAATTTGGTGTACTATCGCCAACCCCAGTCCCAAATTCTTCTTGCTGGTGGAAACGTGAGGCAAAAAGATGCGGTCACGCACTTCAGAGGCGATCCCAGGACCGGTGTCTTGTATACGCATTTTAAACAACTGAGCTATTGGATCATACAACAATACAATGTGCACGGCAGGAAGAGCCGTGTGAGCCTCCTGCATCGCTCGCACACTATTATCCAACAAATTAACCAAGGCCAGCTTGATTTTAGCCTTATCGGTACGAATGGGGGGAAGCTGTTGTCCGCTTACGGTAAAGGCAATATGCGGATAGCTAAGACGATAGAGCTTAAGAACCTCTTCGACGATCGTCACCAAATCTTCATCCGCAAGCTTAAGCATGGGTAAGGAAGCAAATTGTACAAAATGATTCACCAGGGTTTTTATGGTCGTCACCTGATCGATAATGGTCGCCGTACAATCTTCAAAGACTGGATCATTGCCAAGCCGCTCTGCAAATTTACGCTGCAACCGCTCCGTAGCAAGCTGAATCGGTGTAAGCGGATTTTTAATCTCGTGCGCCATCTGCTTGGCAGCTTCCTGCCACGTTTTTAGCTTTTGCTCTTGCTCCAAGCGCTCTTGAGCGCCAACCAGTGCCTGCGTCATTTGATTAAACGCCGTAGCAAGCCCTTCCAAATCGCTCTTGGGCAGAACGGGAACGCGAACTGTTAAATCACCAGCCTTGATGCGCTCTGTCGCCTGCATGAGCTGGGCGAGCGGTTTAGTAATGCCCCGCGCCAAGTAAAAAGCTGCCCACAGCGATAGGAAAACAATGAACAAAACGAGCAATGCAAAAGAAAATAAATAAGAAAGAATTACCGAACCACGCAACAGCTTGAGCATGCGATAATCATACAAAGCATTTTCCGAA
>RGUK01000374.1 GCA_010027825.1 bacterium | reverse complement strand
GCCCGTTGCGTAGAGGAATTGTCAGAGCGTCACTCCGTTGTCAGACCCTAATGCTAGAGTTAGCACTATCAACGAAAGGACAGCAAATGAAAATCTACTTGGTCGAGATGCCTTATCAGGGTTGCGTGAACGCTACCTTCTCCACCCGCGAACTCGCAGAGGCGTACATTGCCGAGGAAGGCGACTACTGCGAAGGTGCTTGGGTGATTGAGACAACACTTGACGGGGGCTTTGCTTGGTAGCCGCCTAAAACCCTTATTCCGTAAGGGTTTTTCGCCCCCTCTGGGGGCGCCCCGCGTTCGGGCGTGTCGTGTCAAGCTTTTACGGTGTGATTTACGCCACAAAAAAACTTTCAAACTGTCGGCGTGTCGGCTAGGTAATGTCGGTGGGTTGTGCTAATGTGTCCCTATGAATGAAACACAGATTGTTATCATCGCCGCTTACCAACCCGCGCCCTTTGAGCCTATCCAATACATTGGCGCGTGTGAGTCGCACCGCTAACCCTTGTCGTACCCTTGTGCTAGTATCACCCTAAGAACCGAATGAAAGGCTACCAAATGACCAAGCAGGTAAAGGCTTACTACCAAGCCAAGTGCGAAGCGCAGGGCTTTGAGTGGGCAGAGTATGCCGACTGTGACGAGTGGACACTCTCAATGTTGTTTGACACTTTTGAGACCGATGACGAAAGCGAGGACTACCTCTGATGAGTGAGCGCGAACCGATGTTTGACGAAATGCTAGACGAATGCTACCCGACTATCACCATAGCAGGTATTGACTTTTACCCTGCCGACATTCTCGCAGAGTGTGACCCTATTGCTTATCGTGTTGCGCTTCACGATTGGGCAAGCGCGGAATGCTCAGAGGGTAATCACCACTCTATCAACCGCGCCGACAATGAATGCGACTACTGTGGCGAAACTGTTAGCGATGAGGAAGAGGACAGCGAGTGACCGCACTAGTTATTGCATTCCTTCTCATCTTTTTAGGCGTTGCGATGAATGCCTAAAAACCTTTGCAAATAAAGGGAAATCCGCACCCTCAAAATTCCCTTATTCTATAAGGGTTTTTCGGGGGTCGCGGGGCGCCCCCCGGACAAATCCGACATTTACGGCATGTGACATTACTCACAGGAAATTCTAAATTCGGACATTCAGGACATACATTTATGCATTTGGAGTGCATAAAAAAACCCTTATGGATAAAGGGAAATACGCGACTCTATGCATGGGTGTGCATAAGAAATACCTACCCCGCTGTGAGGTGTGTCAGAGGTGTGTGCTAAGATGAGGTCATCACCGAATGAAAGGACAAACTATGTCACTAGGTACATACAACTCACGCCCACCCTACGCTGGCGATGTAATCCACACGGCTAAGAGCCGTCAGTATGTTGAGGTGCTTGAGGTTGAGGGTTACCGAACCATTGACGGAATGGACATTTATCACGCGCTCGCTGGTCCACTTGTTCCGCTATTGTTTGGGAAGCAGGCAGGGGTTGTCAGGCTTACTAGCCTGAACCCTTGTCAGACCCCCGTGATAGTATTCACTCACCAATCGAACGAAAGGCAAACTAATGGCTAGTCTCCAATCCATCGGCGCACTTGTTGATGCTATTCAGGCAACGGGCAGGGCAACCGATAGGGGTTCCGCTTATGCCTACGCTATGGGTATGCTGTCAATGCACATTGACGACACGCTCGTTGAGCGTATGACGGCGGCGAGATTGTTGCCATCTGCGAAAACTGTGCAACACTTGAGAGTGGGGAGTGTGTCTGATGTTTTTATTCTATGCGCTTGTTTCTGTCGGTGCTGTGTTGTGGTTTGTTGATTTCATCATGTGGGTGAATAAGCAAATCGAACCCGAGAAATCCCTTATTCCATAAGGGTTTTTCGGGGGTCGCGGGGCGCCCCCCGGACAAATCGGACATTTAAGACTGTGATACAAATCACATTAAATTTGACAGGAAACTCACAAAAATGATCGGCGTGTCGCTTGAGCAATGTCAGTGGGTCGTGCTAAGATGAGTCCATCGACCAAATGAAAGGAAAGACTATGAAGCGCACCACCCCCGAGGTTGGAATGAACATCATCACCGCTACCTCTGCACAGTATGTCACCATTCACGAAGTGGTTTCCGTTCCGCTTAAGTCTGGTGACACTCTGTACCGAATGCGAGTCACCCCCGTTGGTTACTCCGACCACCCCGACCACTCGCGTTGGACTAGCGGCTATGTCCTCATTGACTTGGGTTCGGGTTGGGAAGTGTGGTAAGCCCT
>RGUK01000373.1 GCA_010027825.1 bacterium | reverse complement strand
GCGGCCGAAAACAGGATGCGGCACTGTGCAACGGTTTTTGCGGTCGTAAAGTCGTATGAAATGTTACCGCTCGTAGAGCCCGTATCACAAGAAGTTGCTGGATTAGAGTCAAACGCATTGGCCGCTGTACCACCGGAGGCTGCCGCTGTACCACCAGTCGCCAAGTTGATTGGGTCATAGACATCCTTGGTTGCCTGAAAAACCACGGCTCGGTTTGCAATAGTTTCTCCTGCAAATGGGCTGATAAATCCGGCGTTAGAGGTTGTGGTCGTTGTTGTCCCACTCACCGTCAACCAAGACGCTGCCCCGTCCCACATTTTGAGAACTGGTACACCAACCGTTGAGGTGTCCAACCAAAGTGTGACTGGCCCGGATGGAGGGTATGTGGGGCTGGACGGTGCTGTTGCTTGAGCATAGACAGAACCGCGAAGAAGGAGGTCATTAACCAGATTTGTAACCTTAACCTGAGTAATACCACCATCAGATAAAGCAAGTTGTGCGTTAGCAATTTTACCGTCATTATCAGGGTCATAGGTGGCGCGTACCATATCGCCAGTACCAGCACCAGAAGGACCAGCAGGACCTTGTAAAGTAGCTAAATCAGCACCAGTTAAATCATTCCATGTGCCATTTGCTAAACGATACTGAATAACCCCATTGTACCAACGTAACTCTAAGAATGAAGATGTAAGATTCCCACTTGCATTAAAAATCTTAGCGAGAAGTTCAGCAATCGTATAATTACCCAATTCTGCGGCGGCGATGTAAGTGGTGATGCGCTCTAAGTCCTCAGCCACTTTAGCCTGAGTATCATAATCATCTGGGTTAATTAAATAAAATCTTGTCATATCAGTGTCACCGCAAAATCCAATAGTTTAAATGAACCAGACCCATTGACATTAAACTCCAAACTGACGCCGGATGCAAGGTGTTCAAATTTAATATCCAATACTTTAGGAGTTACTTCTGGTAAGTATGGGTTAAGTGGAGTCTGTGCAGTCACTTGATGTGTGGTTTGTTGGAGTAATCTGCCAAGTTCATTGTACGCTTTAATGGTAAACGTGGCATTACCGCTAACCCGAACCGCCAACCGTTTGTAGCTTTTTCGGCGCAGAGGGTCGCCCTGAAATAAAAGTGGAGTACGGAAACTACCAACTGTGTTGCCGGTTTTTGAGTTCCAACGATTAACTGTGCCGTTGTACTGACCGACCAACAATTCCCCGGAATAGTAACTGGCACAAGTCATGTCCACGTTCTCGGTGAATGACCATGATTGATGGCCCACACGACCGGCACCTGGTTCATAAGTAAACGTGAGGCGGTCCCACACGTTACCGGCCCTTGGGAAAAACAGATGGTATTGCCCTTTATCTGGGTTCCAAACCGCCGTGGGCTCTTTATCCTCCGGTATCCTGCCAACTAAAGTGTCATAGAGTTCTTGGACGCGGCGGGACATGGTAAGAGTTTCGAGGGTCAGTCCAGAGGCCGCACGGCGCAAAGACATCACCCCCACCTTGGATGCAAAAAACAAGTCAGTTCCGACACGTTTGATGGTGTTCTTCCCAATGGTTCCAAACGGAATTTGAAAGTCACGGATGCGGGTGTACTGGGTAATGTCCAAACTTGCTTGGTAAAGAATAGACTGGTTCTGGCAGAACACAGCCAATTTATTGTCCTCAAAGACGGCCAACGCTTTAATTTTATCCTTAGCGATAAGTTCGTTTTTGATGTCAATCTCAGTCCCATCGTTTGCCACGGGCGTTGCGGCCGCTGTGTAATCGTTGAAATTATCCAGCTTCGAAATCTTTATCAATGTGTCTTGGTTGGGAATATCGGCTACTGCCAAGCGTTTTAAAATGGTTGCGTTGGTACCACCCTGGGGGATGTTGGAGTTCTGAACAAAACTTGTCCCATCGTAGACCAGAGCCGGCTGGCCGGCCACGTTTGCCACGACTGATTTAGAGAACTGCGTCATGTGTGGTGGTGTTAGGCCGGAAAAAGCTGTGGCTAGAGATTTGCCGGACAATGATTTTGCATCGAGTGCGGTCCCGGCATTGTTCACCGCAAACAACACGGCGTCATCAGTGCCAAAAATCTCTACCCCGGCGATTTTACTCGGCTGGTCACTGATGGGTGTCAGAGAATCCATTCGGTTTATCTGGCCGATGAAATCTACGTACATATTACTTATTGAATACAGATATTTTTCAGACATCGTACCAATGTCTGAAACCGTATCGAGTCCAATAAACCGACCATAAGGGACTGTACGTAGGGTAG
>RGUK01000372.1 GCA_010027825.1 bacterium | reverse complement strand
AGATGCGCCAAATTGGTGCTTCCTTGGGCAAATGTCGGGGTATGCCAGGTGCCGGTATCAGGATCGTATGAGCAAATAGCAATGCCAGCAGCGGTAGCAAGAACCACCACGCTGCCGCCAATCCACAGGGCGCGACGGCGGCCAGCGGTATAATCATCCTGAACGCGTTCATAGCGATCAGGAGCTTCTTTTTGTAGTACCGTTTCCAGAGCGTTTATTTGTTGTTCAATCAAATTACTTAGCGCTTTGCGCGTTGCTTCATCCTCGAAGCGTTCGCTGGCAAGCGCATCACGATCTTGTAGTCGCTTGCGATAAATAAGCTCCAGTTCTTGCAAGCGAACGTGGGTAGCAAGTGACATGAGGTCTGTGCGGTGAACTGTTGCCCCCGCTGGTTGTTCCGCTGTTGTTGGGTGGGTTGCTGGTTGCGGTATAGGAGCGTCAGCTATTGCGGTGGTTGGAGCAGCTATGGGTGTAGTGATTGCTAGCGCTGCTGGTTCTTCCTGTATTGCAGGAGCAGCGATAGCGGCTGTGGTGTCACTTTGATCGACCGTGTCGTCTGCAGCACGGAGCGCTGATGATGGCATAAGGATCAATGACAGCAGAACGGCAAATATCATAAGAGGCTCCTAGGTGCTATTTCTGTAGTGTGTGCAAGTACCATTATCTATAGCACAGAATTGGCCTGGGCACAAATTAATACAGCCTGAAAACATGGTGGTGGTTTTTGAAGGCTTGTTTTACCTATAGTCCATCTGGTAGCGTTAAGCAAGAACATATGGCTTAGAAAAAAGGAGTAGGCATGAACGTTGCAGGTCTGGTCGCGTGGGGAATAATGATTGGCATTACCGCTCAGGGAGGGTATGCCATGGGTGACCAGATGGAGCAACTGGTAACGCCCAAATACATGCCGCTCGAGCAGGGCGAAGAGCTGCTGGAGGCGGTGGTGCGCGATGAAAATACGACTACCGAGTTGGAATGGGTTTCGTTCTTTGGAAGCACATCGGTGGGTGGCATTTGCCGTGAGGACAATGATTCCATTACCTCCATACAGCTTACCAATGTCAAAAAACTAGTAATTAAGCAGCAGGACTATGCCAGCAGCCGCTATCCTAACAAAGATTTTTGTTTGGCGGAAAAGACGGGGGTTGATGGCGTGGTGACGGAGGGGCTTTTGATACCGCGCAAAGTGGTGGTGTGTGGCCTCGAAAAGAAAACTAAAGATGAAAAAGCTTGGTTCTTAGGCAAAATTGACCAGCTTGAGGTCATACAACCAGGTCCCCTATCGCCTGCAGAGCGCGACCAAACCTATGCACAAAAAACGCAGGCTTTGCAAACTGCGGGAGCAATCGAGGTGCAGGCCGCGATGCCAGTGCAGCCAGAACTAACTCCTGCCAGCATGCCGGTGGTACAGGTGACTGAGGAATTTGAAAATAAGAAAATTGTCTTGCAGCGCCAAACAGGGGCCATGGAAACCAAAAGTATTCTGCAAGCCGTTAATGATCTGCTTGTTGCCATCATTGGTGTGGTAAAGGCGATCTTTGAAAGTATTCGCGGCCTGTTTATGTAGTTTTTAGCAGTACCATGTTTGCTCGTTTTTCAAGGTTAATCGGGGCCGGTTTTTTATTGGTCCTAGGCGTTATCGGCTTGATTGTTCCGCTGGTTCCGGGCATAGCGTTGCTTTGCTTGGGGGCTGCTTTGCTTGGCAGGCACAAAGAGTTGCTGTGCTGGATGCAAACCTGGCGTCGCTAGAGCAGTCGCCAGCGCTTGGTTATTTTCATGATCACTGAATCGGAAGCGGCCTTCATACCGAACATACGGCCGACTAATGCAAACAGCGCCAGGAAGGCAAGGATTGGTACAACAAGCGCAAGAGTGATGAGGACAATTGAGCTGCCCAAAAACGATAGAGACATAACTTGTTCCTTCAGATGAGATCGCTAGCAAAAGGTAGTATCACTCATTCCCATCCGGATGCAACATCATTTGAATCCAGGTCTGCCACTGCGGTTGGCGAGTAAGCAAGCGGTTTATTGAATAATGCTTCTACCCAAGGAAGCGTTTTTGCGTCGATCGCAAGACAAATATATTCAATGCTGAGGGGCTCATCTTCCGGCTTGTGGACAGGGAGATGATAGGGGATAATGCTGACGTTGATGCTATCTGCCAAGTTGAGATGAGCAAAAAAGTTTATAAAGAACGCCTCTTCTTCAGGATAAACCACCGGCCGAATGAAAAAGCGAGCGCTTGGAATGTCGACCGCAGGCAGGGACAAGTGACAGC
>RGUK01000371.1 GCA_010027825.1 bacterium | reverse complement strand
CTACCTATTAAACCTGTTATCATAATTAGTTTCCTTATCTAGCACGACTGTACTTGAACGGTGTTTCGGCAAAGGCGGCGTATACATAGATTGTTCCGCTTGCGTTGTTGGATGTAGTAGTTCTCAACTTAAATCCGTTTGAAAGAATATCTAAATTTAAATATCCTTGATCTTCTGCCGCTGATAAATTGGGATATAAACTATTTGTTGTTACATTGTAAGTGTCTCTAGCAGTATCATGCACATACCAAGATGAAGCATTACTAGATCCTTTCAATAGAATGTATCTCGGCCTAAATCCTAAATAGATCATAGGCCCATCCGCAGAGCCATTGCCTGTATAGGAGCCAAAGGCAGAGTAGCCAGCAACAGGAGCGAAGCAGTAGGCAACCATATTCCCATAATTGTTTGCTGATGGATAACCACCAGTAAATGTTCCAAACACAGTAGAACTTGGTGCGCTACTACCCCAATAAGTTGGATAAGTAGAATTTGCGGCGGCTGTAGAATTTAAAAACAAATAGTTGCCTACACCAAGGTCTTTATGATAAACAGGCCAAGATTCTCCAGCATTATTGCGGGTTTTTGCAATAATTAAACTCGGGGCCACCCCTAATCCATGCCCAACTGTTTGACCAGCAGAGCTACCAGTCCAAGTCACCACACTAAACCCACTCGTAGTGTTTGCGCTCACCATTGCAGTGACGCTGCCTGCGGTATTGCTTGAGCCTGCGCCGTTGGCTTTCCAGTTCCATGAAACATAAGAGCCACCACTAGCATTGGTTGAATTGTCACCAGAAAATAAAGTAAATCCAGTAGATGTAAACCCAGACAAATAACCGAAACTTGATTCTGCCGCAGTACTATCTGAAAGTAGATACTTATCGCTACCCCTAACTGCATCAAACAAACGAGGAGAGTTAGAGGCATCTCTACGCTTTATCCAAACAAAATCAGGTTGAAAACCAACATTGACAGACTGCGTACCGCTATTGCCCGTGTACAGCACAGGATTAAAAAACTGATTAGCCTGCGTTGTACTGGTTGCTCCAATTGCAGTGGTTGGTAGGTTTTGTGTGCAGAGTGCTTTGAATCCACTAGGTGCAGCGTATGCCCAAGGACGCTGACCGAAGTTGGCGTTAGCTATCGGAGCAGTTCCACCAGTATTTCGTCTGGGGCTTCCTGCAGCTACCATCGGTTGAGTAAGGGTGGACCCTAAGTTTCCAGTTCCAGCGGCAGGATTACCGCTGTTAAGCCAGCTACCGTTCTTACCTATCCAAATCTTGCCTTCTTTATAGGCAAACATTAAAACATCGCCATCTGCCAAACTTAAACCCGTTACTAGATTTGCTTGATTTTGTTGAATTACTGCGCTTGATTTGTTAAACCAAGAAATCTCGTCTGAGAAATAACCTAAATAGAAGTTTGTTCCATTTTGTGGCACTCCGCTAGCAACTGCATTTGCTCTATTGACTGACTGCAATCCCCAAACGGGAATATCACCGACAGCAGTATTTGTTATCTCCCAATACCAACCCCCTGTTGTAGGAATTGCCATTGTTCCTCTTGCCCACAAATAAGAATTGTCACCCGATGAGGTAATTGTGAGATTGCCGTTGCTAAAAGTAGCTAAAGACCCATTTTCAACTGGATTGAAAGTACAGTAGTTACCCCGCACCTCTCCACCCAAACCAGTATCCACACCATACAAACTTGGCGTAACTACCCACATACTGCAGTGGCGACCACACACCGGTATTTGGTTCCAAGTAGCCAAAGCTGCTGGCTGTTAGTGCCAAGCCGTCGATGAAGTTGATTTCAGTTAAGTAATAATTTCCAGTTGCGACACCGAAATAACCTAATAAATGCGAATTTGTAGAATTTATCCATCCAACATACCCAGAAGAAGGTTGCGTGTCTGTGCTCAATGCGGTAACGCGACTACCATTGATGTATAATCTTAGTCTATCTCCGGAGGTATCGTTATTGGTGTCAAAAACAACAACGATATGGTACCATGCCGAGGGATCTCTAAACACAGAACTTGTTATGATCTGCGCGGCAATTGTTCCCGAAACTTGGTTATATATTCCTAACCCATTGCTTGTGTTAAAGAACATCCTAAACTGATTATTACCGTCTACTCTTAAACCAAATATATCTGTATCGGCTGATAAAGTTGTACGCTTAACCCATCCACTCCAAGTCCACGTCCTGCGATTACCAGAACTTGCTGGTGTTCTAGTCAAATAAGCACTGTCAGCACTATTAAACCGCAAA
>RGUK01000038.1 GCA_010027825.1 bacterium | reverse complement strand
CTCAAGGCCCGTGGATGTGTTGTTGATCTCGCCGTTTATGATCGTGTCTACCTGCTTGGAGGCCTGCTTCGTGTTGCCCTTGAGAAAGAGTCCTTTGATAGTCTGGTCTATCCTCTTCTTGGTCTTGTCAAAGCCAGAAGCGCCCGGCATCTTTTTGACGAGGCCCGTGACGCCCGCGGCGGCCGTTCCTATCATCTGCTCCTTCAATTCCATCCACTCGGTGAATTTCAACATGTACATATCTAGTTGCCCGACCTTATTTTCTCTATCAAAGAGGTCGTGGAGTGGCCTCCCACAAGGCCGAAGGAATGGATTTCGGGCACGAGGTCGGAACCCACGGGGTTCGGCCAGTCAGACCCCTTCACGAGTACTTCCGGCCTGATCCTGCTGATGAGTTCGTAGGGTGTGTCCTCGGCGAAGTCCACGACGAAATCCACGCATTCAAGTGCTCCTACCATGGACTTCCTGTACTCTAGCGAATTGATGAGCGGATGATTCTTGCCCTGCCTTCCGGCGCTTTCGTCAGAATTGAGGGCGAAAATCAAAATGCCTCTCTATCAGTTCGTTCAAAGTCCGAACGCCTCCAATGTAAGGCGGAATGGATTTCCGGGAAGGTTCCTGACCTCCTCAAGCATCATCTGGGCGATGTCGCGGGTCTCCTTCTGGGCGTCGGGCTTTAATCTAAGTTTCCATAGATGAAGGAAGGCGGCAAGGGATCCAGTCCATATAAACTGCGTCTCTAGACACAGAGGAAGAATGACTCTGCACTGCTCCTTGGCGACTCCTGCGACAACCATGTCATCGTAAAGTTCCTTGCACTGGGCTATAAAGCAATTTATTCTTGTAATAAAATGCTCGTTGTCTTCTGGGGTCATGTCGCCGGAACTCCCCTGCTTGCTGTCTTTTGACTGAAGTCGAAGTTGTTCAGGAACCCAATATTCGTCCGAAAAATCAACATATCTTCCGCTTATGCTGTTTGCCGTCAGGCCCACCTGATGCTTGAAGAGCTGACGTTCCACAAAAATGGGACACTGTATCCTGAAATGGAGCTGCGGGTGCCGGAACGGGGAGGTGTGGCCGTGCTCCACGAGAAATTTTATGAGTTTGGCGTCCTTTTCATCCAACCGCCCCTTGCTCTTGCCGTAACTCACACGAGCCGCATTCACGACCATGAGGTCGTCGCCGAAGTGGCTTAACAATTCTGCCTTCATGGAAGAATATTATAGCAGAATATAACGCCGTCGCAAGAGCGGTGTGTGTGCAAAAAAATGCGAACGCATAAGCGTTCGCATTTAATCAAAAAAACAAGCCGCGATTTACTGGGCGGGCGTGGTCGGGGGAACCGGCACACTACTGGGCGTGGTCGGGAGAGTCTTCGGCTTGATGGTCACGGTGCCGTCGGCGTTGTACGTGAACTCGCCGATCACCTTGTTGACCTGCTCTATGTCCTGAGGCCTGATCTTGGCGATGAGCTCGCCGATCATTCCGTGGAGTTCGAAGATTTCTTTGGCATCGGTGCCGAGAGCGGCCGATATGGCGGACGGAGAGGCGGAGGTGTTCCTCCAGAATAGGTTCAGACCGTTCGAGTAGGCGGAAAGAAGCTGCTGGTAGGTGGCCCTTGTGTTCATCTTTATCTGCGTGGCAGTCCTTGTGGCGGGCGTGACCTCGTTCACTGGTCCCTTGCCTTCTAGTATGCTCATTTTTATCTCCTGTGTATCTAGGTTAAATATATGTATATATATTGTACTATTTTTTAGAGAACTGTCAGCTGACGACCTGATGTCGTCCTCATGAAGTCTATATTTAACTGATCCGGCCTGACCTTCACCGTACGGTAGTAATTGCCCGAATTCGGCAGATCAACCACGAAAACCACGTTCTGATTCGGATCCAGACTGGAGCCGTTGTTGTATTCCACAAAGGACGGACTCTGGTCATGGTAGTTCGGCAGGTGGCTCCACGAGCCGTCTAGTTCCTTTACAAGGGTATAGCCACCCTGCGAATAGGAGGGGGTGTTGGAATGGGCGTGGGCCCTGAATATGGCCCTGTTGTTGGCCATGTCTATCTCGTACACGACGCCCCTGGCGTTGCCTCCGTTTGACCTGTCGTCAAAGAAAGAAACTATGTCGTTGCCCGGCGTGAGGGGTTCTATGTTTACATGCCATCTTGCGTCGTGGTTTCCGGCCGGGGGGCCGTAGGGGTCGCCGAAAACGGAAAGCCACTTGGTGTTGAGGTTCTGGCCTGGCCGGCTGACACTCTGCATGGTTCCCGTGGAAGAGCAACATGGATCTCCCACCAGCACCCACTTGACCTCCTTTGTCTGGTAGTCGACGCAGAATCCGCCTCCATTGTGACGGTTGCTCACTAATATGTCGCCTGTTACAGGGTGTACGTCAATTGAGTTGGAATGGAAGTGATCTGTGTAATTTACAATGTCGAAATAATCGTTGCTGTACCACTCCCAGACTATGTCCTGGCCGTCGGGGGAAAGTTCCTGTATGTAGATGCCGTTGCCCGTCATATAGGTGCCACCGCATCCATAGGCGTAGGTCATTGAGATGAAGTTGCCCGCCCTGGACGCGGGGGCGACTATTCCATGCGACTCATGGCACTCCCATATGGGATTGTGGTTCCTTTCGTCGTTGAGCATCACATGGCCGTACCCTGACATGGCGTTCATGCTGAGTTGGATTATGTATCTCGGCGATGATCCTGCCCACCTGTGGGTGACGAGTCTGTCCTGCCCGCCCCAGTGCAGGGCGAAGCCGTCGCCGTAATTGTCATGCATGTACCAAACCGGAACCATATTCTCGTTGTACACCACAAAGTAAGGAGCGCCCGTGGCCTGCTGCATGTTCATGAGGTAGTATCCCGGCACATACCCGGGGTTCTTCTGCGATATCGTGGGGACGGGGAGGTTGGAAGGTATTATCTTTATGAAATACTCGTCGAGTCCGCGCATCACATGAAGGGTCTTGTTTACGTCTATTGTGCCGGTCTGCGCATCGCCGTTGATTGTGAGGGTGTAGGATGCGGAGCTGCCGGAGGGGGCGTGGACGCAGTAGTCATGAATTCCGGGATCAAAGGACGGGTACATGGCGGAGTCTCCCCCGGACAGGGACACATCCATTGAGACTATGTCCGAACTGGAAATTATGTCCACGAAAATGTCGGACGAAAGAGGGGGTTTGCTCTTGACCTCCACGGTCGTAAAGGTCGCGTGCCACGAACCGTTCTTGTCCGAAGGTCCCGTGGCGGCGACCACTATGTCGCTTCCTTCTGCGGTGACCGAGACTGAGCCTCCCGCATCATCCCATGATTCCACAAGGTTCTGTCCCTCTATGGAGGCGTCGCCCGAACCAGGCCTGCTGACGAGTCCACGAACGATCCAGTTGGAGGCCGTGCCATCGTCATAGATTGCCGTGACATTCGACTCGAAGTGCCAGGTGGAAAACTCCTGGATTTCCAGATGCAGGCCTTCGCCATCGAGGAAAAGAGAGGCCGGAGTGTCGGAGGTGGTGATCCCCCTCAGGTTGTATATGGAGTACTGCGCGTCGCCCGGGGCGTTGTTGCTACCTCCGGAAAAGGCCTTCTGCCCGTGCATGACGGACACGGCCTCCGTACCGAATGCGATTCCGTAGTCGGAGGAAACCTCGTTGGACAAACCGAACGAAGCCGAATTGTCGCCGGAAACCAGGTTTTCCGATCCGCCAAACGAGGAAGAGTTGGAGCCGGACACCGTGTTTTCCTGACCCGCTACCACGGCGGAATTCAGTGCGGAAGCGATGTTGTTCCTTCCTCCGGCCACGAACGAGTTTTCACCCGACGCGGAATTTGATAATCCGCCGACGGCTAGGCCGTCCTGCCCGGTGCTTGAATTGTCAACTCCAGGAAGAACCGTAGTTCCCGAAGAATAGTCAAGGAGATTCCACGGAGTGGTCCCGTCTCCGTACTTCATCTTGCCGGTATCGGTCTCAAGGCAAGGTTCGCCAGAATCCAGAACGGGATTGAGAGCGGAGAGATATGATGAAGTTCCCCTGCTTACATTTATCATATGTTCCTCCCCGAAGTCGTCCTCATGTACCTTATGTCCAGTTGATCCTCCCTCACCTTGTAAAATCTGTACGGCCCGGGCATGCTCACCACGAGGGAAAGGTTCTGCTGGGGGTCTAGTCCTCCGTTGAATTCCTTGATGCCGGGATTGTGATCCACAAACGAGGGCATGTGGCTGTATGTGCCGTTGGCCTCCCTGATGAGGGAGTAACTGCCGCAGCACGAGGAATTGCCCGGATCCCAGACGTGCGCCCTGAAGTAGGCCTTGCCCTGGGCGACGTCTATTTCGTAGACGACGCCCCTGGCGTTTCCATTAGAAAAAGTCCGATTGTCGTAGAGATGCATCACCGCGTTGCTGGAGCCGTATATGGGCGCGACGTAGCTCGGATCGGATGGGTCGGTAGTGCTGCACCATCTTGCGTCGTGGTTTCCGCTCGGACCGTTGTACTGAAACCCGTTTACGTTGGGTTCGCCCACGATGTCCAGCCACTTGGTGTTGGCGGTCTCCGGAACGGACTTTTTCACACTCTCCATAGTTCCCGTCCAAGGGGGACCGGAAAGAACCCAAAGTATGTCGCCTCCCACGCCGCCCGATATGTCGGGATCTATGCAAATTACCGCACTGGTGTGCCTCATGTTGACGAGAACCTGTCCGGTGATGGGGTTCACGTCCACAGCGTTGGGGTGGTAGTAATTGTTTCCGATGCCTCCGCCGCTGAAATAATCCTCGCTCCAGAACTCCCAAACAATTTCCTGCCCGTCCGGCGTGAGTTCCTGAAGATAGAAGCCGCCGTCAGGTATTCCGGCTCCGCAGTCCTGTCCGGCTATGGCTATGAAGTTGCCCGCCCTGCCTGCCGGACCTCTGACCCTGTGGGCCTCGTGGCACTCGTATGAAGGATTTGACCCGTACCTCGTGTCGTTCAGCATGGAGTATCCGGACCTTACCAGCGAGTTCATGCCGAGCGAGAAGACGTATCTCGGCTGGTATCCGGCATCCCTACCGATTACGAGATGGTTCTTTCCCCCAGGGTTGAACGCGTTGCTGCTCCCGCCGTAGGACGAGTCGTAGTAGTACCATACGGGCGTGAAGTTCTCGTCGAAGACTATGGAATAACCATTGGAGCCGATGTCCCTGCCGTTGACGAGGTAGTATCCTGGCACATAGTCCTCCCCCTTGTACTGTACGGATGGAAGGTTGAGATCGGGAGGTATAACCCTTATAAAGTACTCCCTGATTCCCCTGCGGACATGCAAGGCCTTGTTGACGTCTATCGTGCCAGACTGGGGCGTTCCGTTTATGGTCAGCGTGTATTCGGCGGTATCGCCCCAAGGAGCGTGGACGCAGTAGTCGTGTATGTCGGGGTCGAAAGCGGGGTGCATAGAGGAGTCGCCCCCCGACACGGAGACGTCCATGGACTCTATCGCCGACGAAGCCTCTATGTCCAAAAACATATCGGATGTGAGCGGCGAGAATGACATGGAAAGTTCCGTGGTAGAAACGGTTGCGTACCAGTATGCGGAGGCTCCGGAAACCGTAACCGCGAGGCTGTTTCCGTTCAGGACGACCTCCGCGAGTCCGCTTCCCGTTGAATTAGAATCGGAAATCGGCTCGCCTATAAAAGACGCAGAAGATCCCGGCTTCCTTCCTACTCCGCCCCTGTAATTGAAGAACATCGGACCTTGCGACGGCGAATATCCAACTATCCGCACATCAAAGTGCCATGTCCATCCTTCCTGCAGCTCTAGTTCCGGAGAAAGATTCACGGGGGATGAGTCGGTGGTGAACCCCTTCATGTGATAAATGCCCGACTGGGCGTCGCCGTGTTCAAGGAAGAATCCTGAGGATATGGCAAGCTGACCAGGTTCCGATGCGACTGCCGAATCGCCAATGGCGAACGAGTTGTCGCCGAGAGCCGTACTCTGCTTGCCCATGGCGACCGAACCCGAACCCGCCGAAAGGTTGGAGTCGCCGCACAAAACCACGGACCTTGGGCCGGTAGCCTCGTTGGCGGCACCAGACTCCACCGCGGAATTTGCGGCCTGGGCAATGTTGTCCGTGCCGGCTCCCACAAATGAAGAGTCGCCGGATGCAATGTTGTCACGTCCGCATCCGATGAAGGACTCCTCTCCCGTGGCGCTGTTGTTGGTTCCGGGTATGTTGAGATCGCCCGATGCGTAGGCGAGAAGGTTCCAGGGCGTCGTTCCATCGCCGTATTTTATCTTGCCCGTGTCCGTCTCAAGGCACGGCTCGCCCGGCTTAAGCACGGGATTAAGTTGCGACAGATATGACGAAGTGCCTCTCTTGTATCTTATCTTCACCATGGCCTCCCGGCTGTCGTCCTGAGTACGTCTATATCTAGGAAGTCCTTGCGAACCTTTATGATTCTGTAGTCGCCGTAGCCTGGGTACTGGGGGTTTCCGTACATCTGCATCTTGAAGACCATTTGAGACGTGGGGGAGCCGTTTGAGTCGCCCTTGTACTCCCGCAGGTAGTTGGTTGGCTGGTCGTAGGCCCTGTAGGAGTTGAGGCAGTGGCTGAAGCTTCCGTCCTCCTCATTCAATACATGGAAACTTCCCTGCCATGGGGCGCCGGAACCGTCCTCGGAGAGTATGTGCCCCCTGAAGTGAGCCGTTCCCGAGGAAGTGTTTATCTCATACATCACCCCCCTGTCCCTGCTTCCCGCGTCGTTGTCAAACACGGTTATAACCGATCCACCGTAGAGAGAAGGCACGTCGGGACACCAAGACGCGTGGTGCTGCAGATGAGTGCCGTTGTACCCCGAAGCCTCGCCGCTGATCGTCAGCCACTTGGTGTTGGCGGTCTGGGGTAGTGTCTTGGCTATTGACTGGAAGTGGGATCCGCCGGATGCCTCCATAACCCATTTGACGCTCTTGTCGTAAGCCACGCACATTATCGCGTTCTTGTTTCTTATGCTTACTACGAGATCCCCCGTTACCGGATGCACGTCAAGGGAGTTCATGTGGTAGTCAATCTCCTCGGTGTTGAAATAATCCTTCATGAACCACTCCCAAACGATCGACTGTCCGTCGGGCGACTGCTCCTGAATGCAACCGCCTCCGCCCGGGACCCCCGGTCCAGGCTCGCCTCCGCCGTTGCCTGCTATGCCCTGGCCGGCGATACACATGAAATTCTCCTTCCTGCTCTGTGGACCTTTTACAACCAGGGCCTCATGGGCATCCATGAGAAGCCCGTAGTCGGGATGACCAAGGTCGCTAGAGTTGAGGAACAGATGGGATGTTGATGAAATAGAATTCAACCCCAGGGTCGCGACATACCTCTCCAAAGGGAAGTCAATGTCGCTGTATGTGGCGAGGGAAAGCCTGTTCGGCTCGTCGCCGGGCTGTACCATCCATCCCATATGGGAGTTGGCGCTGCTGAAGGGGGAGAAGTAGTCCTTGCGGAGGTACCAGACCGGCACGCCGTTCTCGTCGTAAGCCACGAAGTAGGGAGCCTGACCTCCCGTGGACTGCGATATGCCCCTCAAATAGTAACCCGGAACATAATCGACTTCATCCTTGAATGTTATGGTGGTGGTGGGCAGGTCGCTCGGTATGATGCGAATGTGATAGGCCTTGGAACCCCTGATTACCCTGATGCACTTGTTGACATCGGCAGTCCCAGACTGCGGAGTTCCGTTTATGGTCACAGTGTAGGATGCGGTTCCGTCCAACGAGTCGGCGTGGACGCAGTAGTCGTACACTTCGGGGTCAAACGCCGGATACATGGATGAATCACCCCCGGAAACGGAGGCATTCAGAGAATAAACTGTGGCTCCCGCGTTAATGTCGACGAACATGTCGGACGAAACAAGACTGAACGAGGAAACCTCGCTCGTACGCACCGATGCGAGCCAGTAGATGTCCTTGCCCGCCTGCCCCTCCGCCTCGAGGACAAGTTCGCCGTCGGTTGCCGATACAAACAAGTCCCCCGACCAGTCCTCGTCCGACCAGACCTCCTTCGTGACTTCCCCGGTCAAGGATGCCGTTCCATCCCCAGAACGACATATTCCTCCCCGTATCGACCAGACTGCCATCAGGGAATCCCCCATCTCCTTGGCCGCCGCCTTTATCTCAAAAGACCACGCCGAACCGGAATCAAGAACGAGTCTTCTGTCGGCCGCAGGGCTGTCCGTGCCGTCGGCTGTGAGTTTTTTGTTTCCAGCCGAATCAGTAAAGGCTCTGAGATGGTAAATTGCATGCTGTGCGTCTCCGGCCGAGGAGAGGCTTCCGGAGGACAACGCCACGGATCCGTAGACCTTGGCGGATGCGCCTCTGCCCGCTGCCAGGGCGCAATCTGCCAATACGGAGTTGGATTCTCCCACCGCCATGGAACAGTCGCCGGAGACCGAGTTTTCGGATCCCGAGGCCGCCGAATCGGAACCCGAAACCGCGTTGGAGGAACCTCCAACCACGGATGACCTGTCGCCCGAAACCGTGTTGCCTGAACCTCCTGCGATTATGGAATTGTCGCCCGAAACCGTGTTGCCTGTTCCCGCAACGGCGAAAGAATCTACGCCTGCCGCGTCGTTGTCCGTGCCGGGCAGGCCTTCGCCCCCGGACGAGTAGACGAGCAGATTCCAAGGGGTGGTTCCGTCGCCGTACTTCACCCTGTTGGTGTCGGTCTCGAGACAAGGCTCCCCAGGCCCGAGAACCGGGTTGAGATTCGCCAGGTAGGCCGAAGACCCCCTCTTTATCTGAACTGGTAATGTCATAATTTTTCAAAAAGGAGCGGTGGGCGGAGTGAAGTTGGACTTGTACAGCGCGGCTCCCTTAACAATTCGGAGCTCATCGATGTAAGCATCCGACAGCCAGTCTGTTCCCGCGCTCGTTGGCACAAATCCAAGGCATACGATGTACGGACCCGACACGGGCAATTGCGACCCAGTGGCCACCGATACGCCATTGACATACATCGTTGAGTTCCCGCCGTCAAACACGACCGCAACATGAGTCCAATTCATAGTCGGCATAATGCCACCAGACAAGGAGGGAGCGTATCCGTCATTGCAAAACAAAACACCATCGGACATCACTCCAAGATGCAAGCCCCCTCCGTAAGAACTGATATTGTCAGTGGAACTCAAAAAAAGAATTGTCGCGCCGGGCTGGAAGCTGTAGTTGTTCAAATACACCCAGCATTCAAGCGTAAAAGTATCCGACAAGTCGGGCAAACCGCGCGTCGTCGAGGCAAACCCCGACTGGGATGAGAACTGATGGGACGCGGGACCGAACTTGTAAATGACGGGACTGAACGACCCGGGCGGGGAGGTGAAGGTCAGGCCCGTAGGCGACACGTCCGTCGCCGAATTGTCAAAGTGCATCAATGTCACCAACTCGGCTCCGAAAGGAATGGTGGGCGGAGTGAAGTTGGATGTGTAGATGGCAGATTTGGAAATGCGGAACTCGTCGATATAGCCGTGCAGGCCATACCCACCGCCTCCGTATTGGCCGAGAGTCAAAGTGGTACAATCGTAATCGGACGTGTCAGAACCTGATCCGTTGACTTGGCCGTCAATGTACAGGGTGGTGACCCCAGAGTGCCTGACGACGGCAAAATGATGCCAAACATTGTCGGTCACTGATTCATGCCCAGTTCCCGGAATCGATTGTGAGTTGAATTTGGTAAATATGGGGCCACTATATCCGTAATTATTCAAGAGTTGGAAGACTCCCTGGTTCTGTCCCATGTCAAAAATATACTGATTGCTGGACTGCTGCTGATCTGCATAGAACCAGCCCTCTATTGTGAAATCGTCAGTGCCAAGCTTCAGAAGCGAGGGGTCGGAAATCTCTAGTTTGCCGCCTGCGGACATGTCGACACTCGCTCCGCCGAACCTGCTCTGTTCTGTGCTTATAACGGCACTTCCGTTAGCGGTGACCGTCAAGCCATTTGGGGAACTATCGGTGAACGTCGTGCTTCCATTCGCCCCATCGAAGTGAAGAAGGAGCGCGGTCGGATCATTCGTGGAGAGGTACTTTTCTGTCAGGTACTTCTCCACCCCCGCCAGGGCCCCCGCTCCGAGCTTGTGGTCGTAGTGGACGACGGCGGCGATGTCGCCCTGTAGTGCCTCATATGTGTAAAACCCACCGCCAAAACCGAGCAACAACTCGGCTCCGGCCGTTGCGGCCATGCCGGAGTTCTGGAACGAGGCGACCTCCGCTCCGTCCTTGCGTGCGACACATTTGCGCTGCAGTTCTGCGTGTTTGAGTATACCTCAACCGCCGACCCGCTATTCTGGTTTACAACAAGACAGAGCCCGTCGTTCTGGGCGTCGTCCTGTCCTGCCGCTGGCTGGAATCCCAGTATCCTCGGGTATCCGGCTCCGTTGGATTGGGACGTCTGCCTCACGACAACGAACCCGCTCGAGTTCTTGAGATTGAACTGGTTTGCGACCTCTAGCGCGTTCGGATCGCCGTTGAAGTGGACTGCGGGCAGACCCGAGGGCGTGGCTGATGCGACGAGCGACGGGGTCGCATATGTGCCGTACTGTTCCGCATCGTTGCCCTGTCCGCTCTTGTCGTCCCACGACGTGATGCTTCCGCCCATCTCGTGGACGGTGGAAGAATCCGAGGCGTCAAGCCACAGGTCGTTGCCGGTGATCAGGTCGGGAGTGAAAATTGATCCGAATGGCTGCGTCGGAGGCGTGAAGCTGGAGGCGTAAACG
>RGUK01000370.1 GCA_010027825.1 bacterium | reverse complement strand
CTGTAGACGACACAATACTTTTGTTTAATCCAGTCAATGAACTGAAAATCAGGGTAGGTTAATATGGCAAGAAAAAAGAAGCAAGTTGAAGAAGTGGCTCCAGAACTCGAAATGAAGCAACCCTCGCCTGCGGAGGAACATATCCCGCCGACGCTAACTCAGGAAGAGCTTTTTAAGCTCAGGGCGTTTGAGTCGGAATCCCGAGTTGCAGGTCTTGAGGCGGCCATGCTTACTATTGAAAGGGATGGTTTTTTGAGAAAATACGACCCAGAGGGCAAACTTGCTAGATGGGCCGAATCCATTCATGCTCGAAATGAAATGGCCAAACAAAAGAAATTGGCATACATTGACGCAATTTCTAAGATTGAGAAAAGACTGGGGATTTCTATGAAAGACTACAGTTTTGATGATGAAACGGGCACCCTCACTTGGATTACCAAGGATGAGTGACCTTTTTTGTTCCGTTTGAGTTTTAATCTTGAGGTTGCCTCACTCACAATAACTATGGCTTTACGTAAATTTGTCTTTATTAACAGCTCTGAGGGCTTCTCGCAAGAGCAAGCATCAAACGACGAGCTTTCTCTTGGTAAAATCACCCTGTTGGGTGTTGACGGCGTTGCTATTAACGCCAGCAACCAAATCATCTCCGGCGTCGCTTCTGGCGTTGCCACCGGCGATGCGGTAAACAAGGGCCAGTTGGAACAAGTGGAAACCGACTACCAAGCCGCTGACGCGGTGGTGTTGGACTCTGCCGAATCCTACACTGACGGTCGCGAAACACAGATGCGAACCGACTGGGCTGCTGACGATGCGACAACCCTCGCTTCGGCCAACAGCTACGCCGACAGCCTTTTGGCTGGTTTCACGGTTAAGGCTCCTGTGAAGGCAGCCACGATTGCCAACATCACCCTCAGTGGCGAACAGACCATTGACGGTGTCGCGCTTGTTGCTGGTAACCGTATCCTCGTCAAAGACCAAACTGACGCAACCCAAAACGGTATCTACGTTGTTGCGGCAGGTGCATGGTCCCGCGCTGCTGATGCAAACGCAAACGCTGAAGTTAAAGACGGCTTGAGCGTGTTTGTTGAACAAGGTACCGTCAACTCTGACGATACTTTCGTGTTGATTACCAACAACACGATTACCCTTGGCACTTCGGAATTGACCTTCCAGAAGTTCTCGGGTATCGGTCAAGTCACTGCCGGTGACGGTTTGTCGAAGACTGCCGACACGTTGGCTGTCAATGTTGGAGACGGTATTGCAATCGTTAGCGATGCGGTTGCTGTCAACCTTGCTACCGACCCCGGCTTGCAGTTTACGGCCAATAAGTTGGACCTTAAGCTTGACGCCAACGGCGCCTTGTCGAAGGATTCGGCTGGCTTAAAGGCTGTTTCTGCTAGCGCGGACAGATTGTCTGTCAGCTCGTCCGGACTTGATGTGGTGGGTCTCCCCAGCACGTTCAAGTTGGCTGGCACTGCGGTTAGCGCGAACGTCACTAAGGCCAACCTTGATAAGTTGGTGGACGGAAACGCCGGTAATGCCGATGCCCTCCACTCGCACTTGTCACACCAAGCCAAGCTTCTTTCTGGTGGCAATGCTGCCAAGGCTGGCGTGGCTTTCAACTCGTCTGGTAAAATCGTTGACGGTGCTTGCACCACGACTGATGCGCTTTCTTCACGCATTGTCGGCGTCGCGATGGAAGCCAAACTTGCTGATGAATCGGCCTTGGTGGTCTTCTCGGGTCCTGCGGCTGGTGTCCTCACCTCTGCAACCATTGGTACGCCTTACTACCTCGGCTCCACTGGTCAGCCCGTGCTCTACAGCACCCTCACCAGCGGCCAACGTATTGTCCGCTTGGGATATGCTATGAGCGCTTCCGACCTCTTTGTCTGCTAGCGGGTTAAACTAGGGAAATTGGCTCCGTCCCCCCCGGTGGGGGGCGGGGCCTTTTTCATTTTTAAGCGCCGCAATCTTGTGATTGCCATGTTCAAAAATCTCGTCGTCTACAAAAATCAAACACTTGAAGGGATTCCAAGCCGTGCCTCCCTTTTTGTTATTGATAAAAGCAACCGACTTTTCAAAATGGCTAGAAATTTTTTAAGTCATACACTTACCGGCTTTCACGCTAATGTCAAGCGAACCGCCGCTCCCCAGAGGAAGGGGCCACAATAATATGTATTTTATTGGTTTTTTAGTAAGCACGGCCTACATTTTCCGCTGAGGGAATAATGATTCAGGCCACCCTCAACGAGGCAATGCCATTGCAAATGCTGGCGACCGACGGGCGAGAA
>RGUK01000369.1 GCA_010027825.1 bacterium | reverse complement strand
GTCTCGTGGGCTCGGAGATGTGTATAAGAGACAGGGCGATACTCGCATACAAGGAGTATGAGTACGATGTTCTCTTCTCCGCATCTTACGAGAAGAGCAAGGAAGAGGGCTGTACCGACAAACTCGCCGAAGCCAACGCCAAGAAGGACGCTAATGTGTGCGAGGCCAAGAAGGAGATCATCGGAGCCAAGCACAAGGTCACCCTGCTCAAGCAGCATCTCAAGGCCTGGGATAAGGCTCACGAGAATGCGATGAGCAGAGGACACATGGTCCGCAAGGAGATGGACAAGCTCAATACCGACATCGTGTTCAAGAGCCGCGATGACGCAGTGAGCGGGATCGTCGGCAGAAGCAGATCCGAATGAGGGACTCCTCGTGGATTTTCTTGTAGACCCCAACAACATAACGAAGTACGACTGCACGCATGAGGAGCTTCAGCTCCTGCTTCTCTTCTGGATATGTGCGGCGGGAAAGAAGGCTTCCACGGCGGCGAGAAACCTGTCGCGAATGCTTTCCGACGGAAGGGATACTTTTGGCACGGAAGAGCCTTTTGAGATAGTCCGAAGATTCGGCTCCGATCTCGCGGAAGTCATGAAGGCGCACGGAATTGGATGCTACAACAACAAGAGCAAGTCCATGCTTGATCTCGCTGGAAGAGGACTGAATCTCAAGACGTGTTCGGTCTCCGATCTGGAGTCTGTCCGGGGGATAGGACCCAAGACCGCCCGGTGCTTTCTGATGCACAGCAGAAGGGGCGTCAGATTCGCCGGGCTTGACACTCACGCTTTGAAGTACATGAGGGAGAAGGGCATAGAAGTGCCAAAATCAACGCCCTCGGGGAAGAAATATTTTGAGCTCGAAAAAAAGTTTCTTGAACTGGCGGATATGTCGGGCAAGACTTTGGCCGAATTCGACCTCGAGATATGGAGGCACTACAGCTCTAAGGGCAGATCACTTATCGGAAAGTGAAAAGTCAAGCGTCACGTCGTGGAATACGTCGGCCTTCAGCGGGGTCTGCGTGGGATTCATGTACCTTCCCGGTATTTCGTCGTCGCCCATTACCATAACTTTGAATGTGCCGTGAGGCGTCTCAATTTTGTATTTTCCATTTTCGTCTGTTTTGTGGCTGTAGGCCTTCTTTGATTTCGAGCACTGGAACATCACCGAAGCGTTCGCCAGGGGCCTGTTTTTTATCTTTATGGTTCCGCAAGCCATATGGGTCGGGAATAAGGAAGACATCGCAATCCCGAAGCACCAGTAGGCGACCACACAAAAAACGACCGCCCCCGCCGAAGCACCGACATGGCGAATTTCCACCAATGGGGCTTTCGGGGCCGGACTTGCTTTTTCTGACTTGTTTTGAACGTGCATCTTTCTGAAGGCCTCTATGGCCTCATCGGCAAATTCCGCCGCGCTTTTCTTTGAAATTGTAGCTTCCATGGAACTATCGTATTATGTGACAAGTCTGCTTTTAAATAAACTGAAGATTGACATTGAAAAGAAGCTTGCGTCTGGCTTGGTGGGGCCGAGGGTCCTCTTGGACAGGATGCGACTTATTGACGAAGAATCGAGGAAAAGCCCCCAATACCACGATCCCAACTACCTTCCGTTCTACTATCATCTTTCCAAATTTATTAAGCCGAGGGTCATTCTCCAGGTGGGATTCAATTTGGCTTTGCCTTTGTGCTGTTTTCTTCGCGGGTCGGAGTCCGCATCAAGTGCGATCGGCCTTCAGATTGATTCTCGGGAGTTTTATTCTCCTCGTCTTGCCCTTGCCAACATCAAGGATGTGAAAGGTCGCTCTTTCGCCTCCTCCTTCCACCTGGGCAAGGTGACAGATTCGGCCTTTGCCGACATGGTCTCTCCCGGCGTGGATTTGGTCATGATCACGGAGAAGGTCGGCCCGGATTTGATTGACATTCTTGAGGTTTGCTGGCAAAGCCTGAATCTTGATGGATTTATCCTGCTTGACAAAGCCCCCCTCGGATCGCCGGAGGGAAAGTTATTTTCCGATTTCTGTAGGTCAAAAAACAGAGATTTCATTTTTTTCAGCACGAGGTACGGAACCGCACTTTCCATGAAATGAAAAATGGAAGCTACTTTCAATACATGGGATATGAGATTTTATACCGGTACAAGGAGGCTTTGGAAAAGCCGGGTGCGTACGGCGAAGAGGTCAAGACCAAGAGCGTTAAGGTCGGCAAGGTCACCGACGAAATCGGCCTTGATGTTGTGGCGGGCAAGGTAATGAGCCAGCTCGCAAGGCGCAACATACTGATCGTGGATGTTGAAATCTACGAGTATGCC
>RGUK01000368.1 GCA_010027825.1 bacterium | reverse complement strand
AGGTTTTGCTTCGCACGCTCAAGGATTTCGAGGTGCCAGGTGAGGCGTTTTACGGACATGGTTATTCTGCGCTAGCAGTAAAAACCGTGTTGTTTACATCAACGTACAGTTTTGACTCAGCGTGAAGAGCAACGGTCACGGCTTGTTCTTCTAAAAAATTGTTTAATCTGTTTAATTCCCAACTAATTCCGGCTAAAGTTTCCAATATTTTTTCTAAAGCTTTTTCAGATCGTAGACTCATAACTCTCCTTTTTTGTTGTTTTTGTTCGTGCCAAAACGGCATCTATTTTTGAATAGTCAAAACCATACGAAGCATCGCCATTACAGCCCTTGTTCTCAAAATAATCATCCACCGCCTGCGGGTGCATGTCCCACGCGCTGACGTAATTAAAATGCCTCCTGCTTGGCAGCTGGCTCATGGCCTGTCCCCAGTAAAGTTCTCCAATTCCAACGTTCATACCCACTGCCCCATTCCCCATCGCATCCGGTTGGCACGGGCCTCTCGCACACATTCGGCGTATTGTTTCGGCGTGTAGGTGCCGATGACGCGGGCGGAAAACATGGAAAGGAGATCGGCTAAGCTCATAAAATCTTATCCTCTGGGGTTTTTTCAAACCACTTCCACAGAAGTTCTGTTTTAATTAGACTAGAAAGCTTATTAATTTCTATTAGGTCATCTATAGCCTTTGCATTTAATTTAATCTTTTGGCTTTGATGCTGCTTCATAACACATTTTGATTTAATCGTTATTTTGTGGGCAAAATATATGTATCTAGCTATTGCGTTTTTTTCCTCTTCAGTAGTTAGGGTTTTGCTTAATTTCACAGCACCGCCTTCGGCAACGGCCCTGCCAGTTTGTAGACGTATTTAGCCTTGTCGTATTCCAGCGGGTACCCAAAGAAGTCACGCAACAGGTCAATATCCCGCTGGATCGTTTTGTAGCTACATTCGTTCTGCACGCCCAACTTCGCACAGCTGGGCGTATCGCCCAGGCCCATCGCACGCTGGCTTTTGGATGCGAACGTGGCGGCCTTAGTGCTCATTTGCTAATCTCCACCATCGCCACCTTCGGAAGCCTCATCGCGTTGAACTGCTTTTCACTGGATGCAAAAACGTCGATCACCGGCAACTTTCCACCGCTGGCCTTCTTGCTCTTCACGGCCGTGCCGGTATCAACTGCCACCCACTCACGCTTTCCGTTGAGGATCTTGATCTTGCTCCAAAGCGGAATAATGTCGGGATCCACGGCACAATGGCGACCGGCACGCAACCTGGTGCCAGTGCTGGATTGATAGCGACTGCTCCACTCATCTTCCCCTGGCCAGTAGCCGGTGATGCGCACCTTCATCCGCTTTGCCTCTTTTTGCTGGCGCATGTCGATCATGACGTTGGCGGCCTTGCCGGTCGTGATTCCAAGGATGGCAAGAATGGAGAGCAGAAACCTCATAACCCCTCCCTCATGCGATCGATCAGATCATTCTCGCGTCGCTCGGCTGCAATCAACGCATCGCAAGCCTCCGCCTTCTTTTTTTTAAGCTCAGCGTTTTCTGTTTTTAGCTTTTCGCATTCTCTTTTTAACTCGTAATAAGAACAGGCCATTTCGGTAAGCGTCAAAAAATTTCCAGATGGGCCAAATTGAATTGTATTTTTTTCGCTATAAAGTGCCGGTGTGGTTTTCATTTGTTTCTCCTTGGATCATATTTTTTCTCTGCCCGCCAGATCACGCAGATGGCCTTAAACACATCAAACGCCGCCACCACCTCTAGACGTTTCGGCACCAGGTCGGCTCCTCAAAATGGGCGAAGCAGTAGGCCGCTAACTGGTAAAGATCGGTACTATACGAATCCGCCTTTGCGTTGCCCTTTTTGTCTTTTTTAAACTTGCGGGTCTTAAAATCAATCACCTCAACCCGTGGCCCGTCTGTAGTTACAATCTCTGCAATCAAATCCACTCGCCCTGCGTAACCCACCTCTTCATTTACTAGCACTTGTTCGGATGAATGGATTTTATGAATTTTAGAAAACCAGTACGAAAGGCTTTTCCAATGTGGCTCAAATTCTTTGCGAAGATCCGCTGGCCTGTCTTTCCCGTCTGCAAGGATTTCGCAAAGGCTGTGTGTGTATGTTCCTCGCTCTGCTGCTGCTTCAACTTCTTTGCGTGTGTCTAGGACTACCCTTTTAACAAATTCACTTTCAATTTCATTTTCTTCTTTTGGCAAAGAAATTGCCGACAGAATGGCGGTCTCTTGCAAATAATAAATTAGCCCAGGCTTTGCCAGGATGCTCATGCCGTTAGTCACGCTCGGCAA
>RGUK01000367.1 GCA_010027825.1 bacterium | reverse complement strand
TTTATTAGGTTGACCCGATAGGGTCTCACCTTTGCTTCCCCCGATTAAAGGGGAAGACAAGGGGAGACTAAACTTCCTCGGTGCTTTCCTTGTCGATTCTGAATGACGATCCATCCATTTCCTCCCAACAATTCAACTTATCGGCGAGAATATTCGCCTCCTCCTCTGAATCCGCCATAACTTCGGCTTGGTAATACTCAACTCTTTCGCCTATTACTCTATATTTTTTCATGGTGTTCCCTTCTTTTATTGTTTTTATTTCCTACCGATTAACAACGCAAACGCGGCCAGAATCCCGCCAAGGATTAGGCCGTGGGCGAAGACAATGCCGGTGGAGACTTCGGCGATCATTCTGTCCTCTCTTTCTTAATTTCCGCGCTCCATTCCATGCCATTACGAACCGCCCAACGTAGGGCACGAACGTATGACGTGAACCGCGCGAAAAACTGCCCTTGGGAGTTGTAAACCGCCCAAGTTGTCATGAATTGACCCCGGCAAGCTTGCCAACGTGCTTTTTACTCGCGCCGTGCGGGATGAATCCGACAATTACGGACCGATTACCGCGAGAAC
Source organism: bacterium (assembly GCA_010027825.1). The sequence continues at coordinate 1,740 of RGUK01000367.1, read as the reverse complement.
ATAGGCGACACGTTGAACACGTTACGCCGTCCCGTTTTTGAGCCGGGCAAACTACTACTTTTCGTCCGTCCGGGGTTTTCGTATTGCCCTCAACTCCGGCGGGCAAAATAGTAACAACCGGACCAATATCCAACGCGGCGAGTTTATCGGCATGACTGAGACCATTCGCGGATAAGTTTATGACAAACCCTTTCCGATTCGCCGCCGCGATGGCACGCCGGTTGTTTTCAACCGGTCCGGTTTGCTCATCTAATACCGGCTTGTGAGTGTAGGTAAACCCGCGCCGTCCGATGTTCGCCGTTGCTAGTTTATCTAATAGCACGCCGTCAACGTTGTTATTATCTCCTGGCAAATCTCCAACCTGATTATGCCGCCATACTTGGCCAGCGGGCAAACCGGCGATTGCATCGCACAAGCCCGCAAACGTGGTCCCACGATCCGCGCGGTCAACGGCGGACCAATGCCATGATAGCGGCCCACCCTCGCCGTAGCATCCTCTCCCGCCGTTTGCCTTTTTGAGCGGACAAGCGTCCGGGCAAGTACTGCGCCCGGACGTGGAAACGGGAATTGGTCCCGTCTTCACGTTCGATGAAGAGAGGGTGAGATGTACCAACGGCGGCGCATCATTAAAGCCGACAATGCGCGGAGACTTCATGCCAACCCCCAAACCTTTTGCTTAATCCATTGCAAGACCTTGTCGGCATAATAATAAGTTGTTGAATTCTCGAGGAATTCCATAATCTGCCGCTCATGGATTCTTCCAAAGGCGCCGTCATTCAGCAATTCATCGGTGAAATAGTCGCGAATCTCAAGCTTGACCAATTCGCCGCAACTCTTGGCGCGGATGACCCCACCCGCGCAGTATTCGCCTATCTTCCAGGTTTTCGTGTGTTTTGTCATGTTGTCCTCTTTCTTTTATTTATTTTTTTCTATCAATACAAATATCAATATACATTTTTGCATCGCGTAATGACCTAGCAATGTCGGTCATATTGCTTTGAACATATGCATTTTGATTTTCGTATGTGTTCCACTGATTGCCGCGAATCTCCGGGTCATTCAGTAGATTATTGTTATATTTTTTTATTAGCCAACCCCGGTAAATATAAAATTCACCGGATCTTTTTGCAGTGTGTTTTTTCTTCATGTGGCCAATATGCAACCCGCTTGCAATATTGTCAACATATTTTTTTAAGATTTTTTCGTGCTAGTTTCCGGTCATGGATTCGAGCGAACTTCCCGCCAAGGCGAAAAACGGGAAAACTGCCTACACGGATGAAATTGCGAAAACCATCATTGACGCTTGCGGCTCAGGATTCACGCTTGAAAAGGCGGCGGAGCTTGTGGGCCTTAATCCGGTAACGGTGCAAGGATGGACAAAGAAACGTCCGGCTTTCGGCGAACAGGTGCGGATGGCCAGGAAAAAGCATGAACTGGCCTTGTTGCGAGACGTAGAATTGGCGGGGCAAAGAAGTTGGCAAGCGAAAGCGTGGTGCCTTGAAAGGATTTACCAATATGCCCAACCTTCTGCCCGCTTGCAAGTCTCTGGTGGTGTGGAACATACGGCTGGTGGATCATTCGCCGCTTTGCTCGCCGGTCTCGCATCGCGAAGGGCTGAAAAGAAAGCACAAGTAATTGAGGCGAAAGAAGTAAAAGCATTAGATAATTCCACGAAAAGCATTGGCCATTTGTCGCACAATGATTCATGTAGTAACTTAACTTTGCCTGATTCTCAACAAG
>RGUK01000366.1 GCA_010027825.1 bacterium | reverse complement strand
ATCCTTCGACTCCCATAACGCTGTTCCAGCGTCCATGTAGTTGCCCCGGCACCTCAACGAAGAAACGCCCAATCTGCGACTCATCTCTGAGTACCTTTATGCGCTCGCCGTAGCACAGATGGGTTACGGTTGGTTGAGACGTTGTGTGTATGGGGGGATAAGAACTATGACCGACATGCACCGCTGGCAGCAGTTGAGCGCTAGGCTCATTGACAACCATATATTGCACATCATCAGCACTATGGCGACGTGGCACATGGCGTCCTGATGCAAGTAGCCCCACGCTATCAGCAGCCATAAGCTGCCCAACCAACAATCCTAAAAAAAGCCCCCAAGACATGGCACTCCCTCACGCTATTTGACACACCCTTAATGCTGGCAGTCAGTTTATATACCTGAAAAAGCGTGATCCGTTAACAAAAAAACAACACATCGCAACCCCCTCTGGTAATCTAATAACCACCAGATTATTGATACGCCGCCAGAAAAGCATTACGCATTGCTTGCATTTTCTCCTGGCTACCAAAGTAGGTACCGCCCCGCAGTACACGCTCTACCTTTGCATCAGCAACGAATACTACTTCCCCCTCTTTTATTTCCCTAAGCGGCTTGCCAAATAAATCCCGCGCCTTAGATAGACGACCCTGCTGTGGCGTGCCTGGACGACCTGTCACATCAAACAAGGTATCGCTCCCAAGATAGAGCATGATATGGGGCACCGTGCCCGCTACGCCTTCTAAAAAAAGCACGTCGCCCTTTTGCATCTCTCGCAAGCTAACCGTTGCTGCAAAGGCAATTTGCGCTTCTGCATTGCGCGGCAATACAAGCCCCTGCGCATGAAATAGGAGGTGCAGCGCGCCAGAGCAATCACAACTTGAAAGCATATCTGCATCTTTGCCTAAAAACATACTGCGCCCACCCCAGCAGTAGGGCATGCTAACAAAAAAACACGCTTGTTGCTCAAGAGCGCGCATAAGAGATTGTCGGTCAATGGTAGCACTAACTGCTTGCCACGTTGTCGCGGGAACATACCCTACCCCTTCAGGCACCAACCTGACCGGCTGCCAGCCAGCCTTTTCCAGGCCTGCAGCGCGTAGAACACTGCCATAAGGCAAGGTTAGCAGGGTCAAAGCATTGCTCGCAGGCGCAGCCCGCACCGCAGTTTTTTTGACAGACAGCACCCCCACGGCACCCGCTACGTTAGTCAAAGGAGCGAGGGAACTCATATGCACAAAGCCACGCTTAGGCCGAAAAACATCGGCAGCGCCTTTGGTAAATTGCGTGGGAAGCCGCACGCGATAGAAATCTCCATCACACTCACACACCTCTACCCGCTCCCCATAACACACTTGGGTGATATGGCCCATCACGCGTGACCCAGGGTCGAAGCAAGCTGGGATGGCGGGAAAAGGAAAGGGTCCATCTGGCTCATAGGGCACTAACCAGACGCTGGCAACGGGAGTCTTCACTTGCATGAGTGTATACTCCTGCGTCCGCTCCTTGTTGCTCAGCTGGTCAAACGAATATGCATGTGGCTGAAAAGACCTCCAATCATCCAAGTCAAAATGGGTCCAGGAAGACGGGTGTTGAACAAAGCCATTCCTCGTCATCACTTTTGCTAGCAGCGATGCAAGAGTGCGCCCCTCTTTGCCAGCACTCTCCTTCACGGTGGTTGGTTGCTTAGCTCCGCACGTGTCGTCGGTGTAGGGCATGGGCAACGCCTTGCCCGTTTTGAGGTCATACAATGTCACATGCACACTCGTGCCGCGCGTGTGGCGTCCAGCACTTTTTGCCGGATCTATCCACAAACGCTCATCCTTACAGCGCTTAAAAGCTGCCGCTTCAGCCGACAGTGGCCGGTAGGCATCGGTAACGCACAAACCGTATCCCTGCGCAGCTAACTCAGCTGCAGCCAGGCGAAGATGATCAGCAGCATTTTTGAGCAAGAAACATTGTGCAGTCGGATAAAGCCGCATGCCTAGAATGTTTTTTCCCGATGCATACACAAGTTGTTGTTTAATTTCGGGCACATAAGTGCCTAGATCAACAAAGTCAGAAGTGCTGGTTTTTGTGCTGTAGCCCTCACAATATCCTATGGCAAATAGTAGCCCTATCAGCATAAAAACCATATGGAAAAACCCCTCTCTTTTCTGGCAGCACCAGTTCTGGTACAACCACCTCAGAAATTGGTAGCATTTTAATAGGAGAAATCGCAACAAAAGATGTTTCTCCGGTTTATGGAATCACTAAACAAAAGGAGTTCTACCATGAAAGGCCTGCCCTTGTTGGCAGTAGGAATATTCGCTCTGG
>RGUK01000365.1 GCA_010027825.1 bacterium | reverse complement strand
ACAGCACCCGCACCTGCTCGGCTGACCGCCTGAATAAGCGCAATGAACAACGGGTAGCCAAGCGCGTAGTAGGGCAAATCTGGACTTGCAGGATTGCGAAAGCTGCCAGTGGTCAACAGGAGCCGCGCGCGTTCGAGGTAGGCGCCAGAATCGATATCGCAGTGGGGGCGAACACCTCCAACATGCAAGAACAGCCACGCCGAGGTCGCAACAAAAAAAAGAAGCCCAGTCACATAGGCTTTATGCGTCTTGATAAATCTGACCATCCTCAGGCTCCGCTATGTTTGTTGCGTGAATGCCCAGAGCTGCTGGAGTACCCAGTTTTGCACAGCACGGTGGGCATTGTTTTTGTTCATGGAATCATCCACTTCCCATAGCGGCGTTGCCAGCTCACCCCGCACCGCGTAATGAGCATCGTACGAAAGCCGCTGGAAATAGGCAGGAAAAAGCTCCCCCTGGGAAAACCAGCGTGCCAGAGGGGCCCCAAAGCCTACCTTTTTGCGATAGATGATATCGTGGGGCAGAAACTGCTCAGCAACTTTTTTAAGCAGGTATTTGGTAGTGTTGTTTTTGAACTTAAGCGCGCTCGGGACATGCAGCATAAATTCAACCAGGTGATGGTCGAGAAATGGCTCACGCGCTTCAATACTAGCCGCCATGGCCATTTTATCCGCACGCATAAGTAGAAGCTCTGGCAGACGCTGTTTAAGTTCAAGGTACATCATTTGCTTCATCAGATCTGCGTTGGGGTCAACAGCAGCAAGGCGCTGGAGATGATAGGCAACAATGTCATAGCTATCAAAGCGCTGCCCCAAACCAGGATAGATTTGGTCGATAATATAATCTTTTTCAGGGCGCTGCTGGCGCATATCGCCAAGGTAGCGGCCCTTCTGCGTTTCGCTAAAAGCAATGGCCCCACCCCAAAAAAGCGCACGTTTGTTGGCCCAATTGTGTAAAACATCCATTTTTATCGGTTGATTCAAGAGAAGGGGACGCGCGAGTTGATAGAGGCCCTGACGCATAGCGCTTGGTAAGAAACGACTCGATGGCTTCCAGAAACGCTCGTGTAGCTTGGCATAATGAGCATAGGTCTGATAGCCAAAAAACAGTTCGTCAGCCCCCTCCCCCACTTGTACCACCTTCATGCCAACCTGATGCGCAAGCAAAGAAACATAGTAAAAAGGAATACACACCACATCGGCCAGGGGTTCGTCTAGCTGATCGACCATGCGCGCTGGGCCCACGAAAACTCATTATTCTCGGGGCTGTCCACAAAAGCGACGGTAAATGTTTTAAGCTGAGGATGCAGCTCGGCCATCAACGCAACATTCAGACTTGAATCAAGCCCACCGGAAAGGTAGGCCCCTACCGGTACATCCGCCACCATGCGCTTTTTGACGGAAGCGCGCAATAACTGGGTAATGCGCTCAATGCAAAAGGCCTCTGATTGCATCTCGCGCTGTTCGCTGGCAGAGAGCGTTTTAAGCGGCGTATACCACTCGTGAAAGCTAATGCGTTTGTTAGCATCGACACAGGCGTAGAAGCCAGCTGGCAACTTGTAAACTCCCTCAAACACGGTCATGGGCGCTGGCGAAACCATAAAAGTGAGATAATGGTACCAGGCAAGCGCCGATATCTTTTTTTCCAGCCACGGCAACTCCCAAAGCGCCTTAATTTCGGAAGCAAAGCTGAGCACATTGCCTTGCACGGAAAAATAGAGTGGCTTGACACCAAAGCGATCACGCACCAAAAAGAGCGAATGCGTTTGTTGATCAAACAACACAAAAGCAAACATCCCGTCAAAGCGATCGAGGCAACGCTCCCCCCACGCATCAAAGGCACACAGGACCACTTCTGTGTCTGCCTGGGAACGGAACTGGTAGCCAAGCTGCTCAAGTTGGCTGCGCAGCTCGCGATGGTTGTAAATTTCACCGTTAAATACAATAATGTAGCGCCCATCAGCGCTTAGCATGGGTTGATTTCCAGCTGGTGATAGGTCATTGATACTAAGCCGGCGCGCACCAAGCCCGAGGCCTAGCACTGGTGAAGACCAGATGCCAGCGGCATCCGGTCCACGGTGAGCAATTTTTCTGTGCATGCGCTCCAAAAGCGCTTCATCACACGCAAACTGTTGCCGTTGCAGATTATAAAAACCAACAAAGCCGCACATGCCTCTCCTTCCCCAAAACCATCCATTAACCAGCTAGCGCTAGGTCCTGATTACGCCATCACTTCGCTTGCAGGTCGCTGGTGCATAGGTGCGGTTGGATGGTGGTGGGCATGCAAAACGTTGTCTACCGCCTTAAATGCTGAAAGCATGGCAATATCCATGTTGTTGT
>RGUK01000364.1 GCA_010027825.1 bacterium | reverse complement strand
CTTCATTACAACAACTCTTCCACTCCCCGGGCCAACGCCATATCCACAGACCGCGGAAGCGGGTTCGTGACAACGGCCGGCGACACCGGCGCGGTCCTGAACATGAAGAAGACCCTGTCGCTGGGCGACACCAACGGCCTTGCCCGCGCTTATTATTCCGGCCACAGAAACGACAGGGCCGCTGCCGGCGATTGCCACATAGCCGTTGCCATCTCCGGGGCGCAAACCTCGTCGGACCCAGTGGTTCTTTATGGCGTAACGGTGGAGGGGGTGCAGTAATGCTGACGCAGACCATGCCCGCCCTGCTCAGGGCATTAAACGGCGTTCTGCCGGATGCTGCGCTGAAGCAATTGACGCAAGCTCTGGGAAATTGCCAGCAACCGCTCACCTCTCGCGGCGATGTGAACGTCGCGCCGGCAAACAATGTTTACAATTACAACGGCGTTTATAACGGCTATCAGTGGAATCCGCAGGACTACCAGTATCTTTTCCCCACGATAAACAACATTGACAATCGAACGACCATCGATGTTCCCGGGTGGCAGGGGCCTGGGCAATGGGTCACCAACAACTACGCCGGCAACACGTTTAACTTTCCCACCACCAATGCTTTTAATGTCAGCCAGTACTACGGAGGGCCAACCCTCAACGTCGGCGGTGACACGGTTTTCAACAACGCCTACACGAACAACCTTACTACCAACAACATCATCGTCAACACAATTAACGGCGTTCCGTTTGAGCCGCCCGCCCCAATTCCTGGCCCTCCCGGCATGCCGGGCAAGGACGGCCGCGACGGGCAGGACGGCGTGGACTGGTTTGAGGGTTGGGGATTTCCGAACCGCTATCGCATATTCCCGCTGCGGCATGTGACCGATGCGTCTGTGGTTGGCCAGCCAACACGCGCCCCAGTGACACCGCGTGGACTTGTAGCGCGAACTGGCGATGCTACGGTCACGATCCCAACCTACAAACTGCCGGACGCTTCGCTTGCTGCAGATGGCACGGAGGAAGTGCATCCCGAGCTAAGAAATTATTACCTTTCTGGCAATATACAACTTATTGAAGACGGCACCGATCAATTGTCGGTTACCGTTGATAACGTGCAAGATATCTCGCTAAGTACCACCAACGCAGCTTGCAATGAAACTATTGACTTTGCGCTTGTGGGAAACCTAAGCGTAGGCGCGCAAGGGACCACCAATGTTGAAACAACTGTCCCGTATTACAACCTCAATGAAAGCGGCACAACGTCCGGAACGGCGACCATTCCGACCTACGCCCTTTCCGGCGACCTGTCCCTAGAGCAGGACAGCGACGATGACGGTCACCCTTCAACAACTCCTGTAACCGGAACGGTCCCCGGATATGCGTTGACCGGGGCGGTGTCCGTTTCTCAAAGCGGCACCATTTCCTGCAACATTTCAATTCCTAAGTACCGTTTCGATTCTCCAACGCAGTCCCTTGTGCCGGACGGCACGGAAAGCGTCACCATCAGCATTCCCGGGTGGGAGGCCAGCAACGGGACGCTCGCGCTGTCCGAATCCGGCACGCTTCCCGTGACGGCCACGGTGCCCAAACTGAAGGCCAACAGCACGCTGGGCATTGTTGAAAGCGGTTCCACTTCCGCTTCGGTGACGGTCCCCTCGTACAGCCTTCATTCCGACACGCAATCTTGGACGGTGGCGGTTCCCGCATACGGCATCACCGAAAACACCCTCGCCGTCAGAACCGCCAGCGGGTTTAGCGGCGTTGTTACCACACCAGTGCCAACTATCAGTTACACGGGTGTCCAAAAAAGCGGCACTTGCTCTGCCCCTAGAAAAAGTCTGCAAAGCACGTTCCGCTTGCCGACCGTAGCCGTTGAGGAGGACGAGACGCAGGAAAAGACGGTTGATATGAGCGACGTTCAGTGGGCCTTCGCCGGCATCCCCTCCCGGCCAGTAGTGGTCGGCCTGGACGTTCGGCCGGCAGCGGTCCAGCGTACGCCCGTAGCCGGCCCCTGACGGACATTAACAGGTAGGGAGTACCGACATGATTCCTGGCTTCACATACAGCACAAACCCGGGCGGCCCCGGAGCAATCATCAGCCAAGGGCCGATCCAGACCGGGCCGGGTGGATTTTTGCCGGGTGACACCAACTCATACAACGCTGGCCTTGGACAGTCAAAGGCTGCTTATTACGGCTCTCTGTTTCCGTCGCTGGCGAGTTTTGGCCGCAATTTTGCGGATGCGTACGGCAGCATGGCCGGGGGGGCCAGCAACGTCGCCCAGGCCATGGCCAACGAGAGCGTCGGCCGCATGGGCGCTCTCGGCATGGCCGAGGCCGCGAGACAGAC
>RGUK01000363.1 GCA_010027825.1 bacterium | reverse complement strand
CGATTCTGATGGAGATGATGCGAACCGACTTAGTAGCAACCGGCTTCGTTCGCAACCCTGCTGGCGACCGCCTGCTCATGATTTATCACAAGAAGTTTGGGCAGTGGATGGCTCCTGGCGGCCACGTCGAGGGCAATGAATTGCCTCATCAGACCGCGCTGCGCGAAGTATTTGAAGAAACGGGCGTGCATGTAGCAGTCCTTTCAGCGCAGCCGCCGCTCGGGCTTGCCAGCAATACTGAGGCAGAAATGCCAGTTCCGTTGACGTTGCTTCATGAGCACATTCCTGCAAGCACCAAGGAAGAGGCGCACATGCACCTAGATTTCATTTACCTCATGCAGGCAGAGAGTGAGCTGCTGCCACCAAGCCCAGAAGGCCTGCCCGTTGCATGGATGAGCTTGGAAGAAATTTGGGCGGCCAAGACCTTTCACAGCATCAAGCTTATTGCCCAACGGGTGCTTACGGCCCAACCGATCCAACCAGCTCCCATACCAGATCAAGCGCTTGTTTAGCGGTTAGGTTGTTGCAGTCAACACCACGCAATCGTTCTAGGGCGGGGTGCGGCGTTGGTTCAGCAACCACTGCGGGCATTACAGCAACAGGTGTTGGGTGCGGGGCTTTGGGGTCTAGGGTTAGGTGCTGCAAAATGGTATGAGCACGCTCAATCACAGGCGCCGGCACGCCGGCTAGTTGTGCAACGTGCAAACCAAAGCTGCCTTCTGTTGCCCCTGGAATAATCTTGTGTAGGAATAGGATTGAGCCATCAACGCGCTTGCTGGCAGCATGCACATTCCATATGCCTGGCATTGTCTGCTCAAGATGCGTCAACTCGTGGTAGTGTGTTGCAAAGAGGCATTTAGCGCGCAGCTGCGTGTGGATGTATTCCAAAATGGCTTGCGCCAGGGCAATACCATCGTAGGTGCTGGTGCCACGGCCAACTTCGTCCAAAATTACCAAACTGCGGCTGGTTGCCTGATTACAGATGGTGGCTGTTTCTTCCATTTCGACCAAGAACGTGCTCTTTCCTTCAGCCAGGTTGTCGCCAGACCCTATCCGCGTGAACACGCGGTCAAGGATCGTTAGATTTGCTTGCTGAGCAGGCACGAAGCTACCGCATTGAGCAAGGATGCTGATCAGGGCATTTTGCCGCAGGTAGGTTGACTTGCCACCCATGTTCGGTCCGGTGATGATGAGGGTCGAGCGGTTGGGCGCCAGTGATAAATCATTGGGTTCAAAGGTGCCAGTGGTGCGCTGTTCGACCACCGGGTGCCGGCCCTGCATAATGTGCATCTGCTGGTCATGGTTAAAAGTAGGACGCGCGTAGCCGTACTCGTAGGCCGTTTTGGTCAGCCCAAACAGGGCATCAAGGTAGGCCAAGCTTTGAGCGGCATGGCGCAGCTGGTGCAGGTAGGCGGCGACTTCATTTTTCACGCGTTCAAATACTTCTTGCTGTACCGCCTCTAATTCGGTTTGTGCTTTGGTGTAATCGTGTTCCAGGGCGCGCAGTGCGGGCGTGGTAAAACGTTTGCGGTTGGAAAGCGTCTGCACATGGACATAATCTTCGGGCACACGTCCCAGGTTTGGATTGGTAACTTCTAAGTAGTAGCCGGTGATTTGGTTGTAGCTAATCTTCAAGCTGCTGATGCCGGTGCGTTCAATCTCCGCCTGTTCCAACGACAAAAACGCTTGCTTGCCATGGTGCAGCAAGTAAAACAGGTGGTCAAGGTTGTGGTCAAAGCCTGCTTTGATGAGTCGCTCGTCATCGCCGCTGTCATTGATGCTGTTTTCAATCAGAGCAACGAGCGGAGCAAATTCTGCTAGACGCTCGAGCAGGGCTGTGCTGAGCGCCGCAGGCAGGGTGGCCAGTAACGTTTTGATGTCGGGTACGGCAGCCAGCGTGTGCTTGAGAGCTATGTAATCTTGCAGAAGCGCCCGCCTGAGGGCCATGCGTCCAACGATGCGCTCAAGGTCCGCGCACGAAGCAAGGAGCTGTTGCAAGTGCTGCAGAACAGTTGGGTTGCTTTTCAGGCTTTCTATAAAATCGAGCCGATGATTAATCGCTTGTTCTTGCACCAGCGGGCGTTGCAGCCATTTTTTAATGGTGCGCGACCCCATGGCTGTTTTGGCATTATCAACTATTTCAAGCAAGCTGTTGCGTCGGGAGCCGTCATGAGCGTTACCGATGATTTCTAAATTTTTCTGTGTTGATGCATCCAGAATGAGATAATCGTCAGGTTCGTAAAACTGTATCTGCTTGAACTGCTCCAACGCGGCCGGCTGATGCTTTTGCAGGTAGCCATGCAAGGTGGTCAGACTTTGCTTGATGGGTTGTTGCTGAC
>RGUK01000362.1 GCA_010027825.1 bacterium | reverse complement strand
CTCCTCGCAGTGTTCTCCTTTATAATCGTCTTCAAGGCAACAGAAAGTGCTTGAATGCAACCAATGGCCGATGAATCAATAAATTGTCGTTAAATTGGAACCTGTGCTTGTGATTGGAATGCCATTAAATTCCCCGGCAGTCCTGCGCTCCACCTGTTGATCGGTGTTATACGAATACGGCAAATTCCTACATAGTTTGGGTGTGACGACGGCGCGTCTTTTACAGGGGATGTGGCGGCTTACGCGGTTCCCCCAGCCGGCAATTACCGTCTTTGGCGGTGCCCGCATTCATCAAGAAAGTGCTGCAGCTCAAACTGCGCGTTCGTTAACAAAAATGCTTGCACAACATGGCTTTTCTATCATCACCGGCGGAGGACCGGGCATCATGGAGGCTGCAAATGAAGGGGCCTTAGATGCGGTCAAAGAATGCGATGACAAGGGCAACTGCAAAGTGCAGCGATTGGTTTCTGCGGGCATTAGCCTTGTCCGCCTTAACCAAGAAAAGGCTAACCCCTATGTGCAAGAAAACATTATCATGGCGCACTTTTTTGCACGCAAATGGTTGCTCGTTCGCTATTCGGTTGGCTTTATCGTTTTTCCTGGTGGTTTTGGCACCTTAGATGAGCTGTTTGAAATAGTGACGCTTGTGCAATGCAATCGGATGGCAAAGGTACCTATTGTTCTGATGGGACGCAACTTTTGGCAGCCGCTAATGACGTGGGTTGATGAACGTGCTATCCCGAACCACCTTATTGCGCCTGAAGATCGCAATATTATCTCGTTGGTCGATACGCCCGACGAAGCTTTTGAAATTATCCACAAATACTGTCGTCACCGCGATGAATCGATAACTTATGATCCTGAAAATAAGCACGAATAGGCTTCTGAGCTGCTGTCTGAGGTGCGTGCGCGTGGCAAGACAAGACATTTATACATCTCGGTGCCAAGCGCGTCCAGATCAGTAAGGGTCATGCCATCACCCGTCTTAATGGTCTTATTTGCACCGCATGTAACCAGGAGCTGGGCGATCTCAAGGTGTCCATTGAAAACAGCCTTGTGGAGTGGCGTCCACCCGCCCTTATCAACCGCATCCAGATTCTTCAGAATATTCTTCTGACCAAGGAGTAAAGCAACTGCTTTCAGATGCCCTTTTGCAGCGGCTAGATGGAGAAGGGTATTATCATACGAATCCAGCATTTCAATATTCCCTCCCTCCTGAATAAGGCGGCGCAGAGTAGTGATATTGCCATTTGCCGCGGCTGTTTGCAAAGGGTTCCAGTAGGGTTTATCAGCTGCAGTAGCAGGCGAACAGGTAGTAAGGGTAGCTAGCATCAGGACAATAAGGAGTTTTTTCATGGTGGTTCCTAAAAAAGAAGAATACAGCTTGCGAGTATGACAAAATTCTTGTTGAGGAGCATAGCACTAGACGCGCATTACTTCTTGCCTTGCTTGCATGAGCTGCGCCCTGGCAAGCTTGCGTTTAGCCTTGGCTTTTTCTATTGACTCAGCAACTTTGAAGTACGGATCATCGCTTATGTCTACCGTTTTCGGGCGCGTGCGGCCGTAGGTAAAGTTGTCGATAGGGCGCAAAATGCCGCGGTTGGCATCGTTTATTTTTGCTTGAATCGTCTGGTTGGATGGTTTGAAATAAAAGCGCTGGATGGGGTCTTTGTCCGTAACATACGTGTCGTTCTTCATGATCTGCAGCTTTGCATAATCAAGCTTGAGTTGCGTGTACTCGTCAGGCGAGCCGTCAAAGCGTGGCTTGATGATGCTTGGGCGAATAAAAATATACAGGTTGGATTCAGCCTTTTCTTTGCGTTTATTTTTAAAGAATGTTCCTACGACAGGAATGTCGCTCAGGATAGGCGTTTTTTGTACCGTTTCTCGCAGGGTGCTCTTGATCAGGCCGCCGATTACTAAGACCTCGCCCGTAGCCATCGATGATTTGGTAACGATGTGGCGCGTAGTTCTATTGCCCGACGTCGCGTCTGTTGTGCCTTCCAAGAATTCGTTAACGGAAACTTCGATGTTTAAATCAACGTTGCCGTTTAAGTTGATGTAGGGGGTTAAATCGACGCTAATCGCGGCGTCCACATCATCGTATTTTTGTACGGTTTGCAGTTTGCTGGAGTCAATCCCGCCCAAAATATGGCGCGTTTCTTTGATGCTCAAAGAACATTTTTGGTTGTTGTTAACCACCTGGTAGGGCTGGGTGATGACCTGCTGGTTGGTAATGCCAAACGTCGCCCGAATCAGGGCCCAAATATTGGACGGATGTTCGCCAGACTCTAAACTTCCCGGCTGGCCTAAGGTAATGAATGAAGACTGGCTTTTGTC
>RGUK01000361.1 GCA_010027825.1 bacterium | reverse complement strand
TGGATGTTGAGGCGGCTTTGAGGGCTAGGGCTATTGAAACCAAGATGATTCAAGACCTAGCCAAGGAATATGGAGTTCCAGCCCAGTCTGTCTCTGAAATTCTTTTGCCTACTGGCCAGCCCCAGGGACAAGCCCAACAGCAGACACAGGAAGGTCAGCCAGCAGAAGGCCAGCAAGACCTTATTGGCCAATCTCTCAATGGTGCTCAGGTTGCCTCTCTCATCAATGTTATCAATGCCGTGGCCGCTGGTGCATTGTCCAAGGATGGTGCAATTTCTGTTATTGTTGCCGCCTTCCCAACCATTTCCAGGGAACAGGCACAGGGCATTGTGGCTGGTGTTCAGCAGGGCAAGATGATCCCAACCACAGAAAAAGAAAAACAGGCCAACCAAGACCAAAGCAACCCAGAAGAAGGCCAAGGTGGTTCAGCAGTTCCAGTTGAGCCCAAAACCCCGCAGACGCCCACAGGCTTGGCTCAAAAAAAAAGTAGTTTAGAGATTCTGCAAAATTTCAGCCAGCATGATTTGAAAATGCTGATAGCTGGAATGATGGGTGGCATTGAATTGGGGAAGTATGATGGAATTGATTTCACACCACCAGAAGGAGCTAGGGATGCGGCTAAAAGGGCTTTGGATGTAAGGGAAAAGAAACCAGCCAGCCAAAAGGGAATGACGCCTGTGGGCATTGCTAGGGCAAGGGATTTGATGAATGGCGTTAGGCTGTCACCGGATACCGTCCGCAGAATGAAAGCCTTTTTCGACCGCCATGAGGTGGATAAGAAGGGTGAAACCTGGGATGAGCAAGGAAAGGGATGGCAAGCCTGGAATGGGTGGGGTGGTGATGCTGGTTATGCTTGGGCAAGGAAAGTTGTTAGGCAGATGGATGCCAGGGACAATGGCAAGAGCCTTGAAGAGCCAACAACCTGCCCAATTGCAACCCAAGACATAAAAGTTAATTTAAAGAATAGGCAGACTGCTGTTGATGATGCCAACTACGGCCCAGCCAACCCAAATGAGCCCAACGAGGACTATTGGAAAGCAAAAGCAGACGAGTTCCAGGGCGATGTAGCCACGGCCAAGAAAATGCGTTGCGGTAATTGTGCGGCCTTCAATCAGACATCTAAGATTTTGAATTGCATCAAGAAAGGTATTGGGGAAGATGCCAATGAGGTAGCAATTGCTGGGGACTTGGGATATTGCGAAATTTTTGATTTCAAGTGTGCGGCCAAAAGAACCTGTGACGCTTGGATTGTTGGCGGCCCGATGACTGACGAGAAGGAAAAAGAACTAGGCAGGCCAGGCCCGAAATCCACATCCCAGACCCATGCCCCTCCATCAGAGAGAATTAAAGGCTCTAAAGAAAACAAGCCTGGTTCTGCGGCCACAAAAAGCACAGGGGGCAAGATTGATATTGGTGAAGGGGCTGAGGAGGCCATTAAGAACAAGCTGAAGGAATGGAAAGACAAATACCCAAACAGGAAAGCCCCCAGCCTTGGAACCCTAAAGAAAGTATTTAGAAGGGGTGCTGGAGCCTACTCAACAAGCTTTAGGCCAACCATTGGTGGTGGAAAGCCCAATTCAAGGAATGCCTGGGCATTGGCTAGGGTAAGCAAGTTTCTGAAAATGGCTGGTGGTGGAGAAGTAAAAGAATCTTACAGAAAAGCAGACGGCGATTTGCTTTGACATAAAAAGGGCTTTTATGCCCCTACCTCTGCCTGGCGCTGACGAGTCTGAACAGGAATTTGTTTCCAGGTTCATGGGGGATGAGGAGGCCATTAGCAAGTTCCCAGATGAAACCCAGAGGGCGGCTGTTGCCTATAAAACTTATAGGGATGAAGAGGAAATGGAATGTGGGGATTGTGAAATGGAGGAGAACGACTTTGGTGGGGTAAGCATTCTGGAGATTGGGGAAGCCAAGGGGCACGATCTCTTTGTGGACATAACCAGCCTAGAGAGAGCCATGACGCTCATGGATAAAGCAAAGAATGGCGTTAAGGTAAAGATGAACCACGGAAGCGGATTGGACTCAGTAGTGGGCTTTGCCAGAAACCCCAGGATTGAAGGGGGCAAGCTGGTGGCTGACCTTCGCTTGCTCCGCAACTCACCCCATTATGGATTGATTAAAGAGATGGCAGATGAGGCTCCAGACCAGTTTGGAATTTCTCTGGCCTTTGTGAATGAGAGTGAAACCATTGATGGCAGAGACTACATTCGCCCCCAAAGCATTGCCTCTGCTGACCTGGTTTCCAGCCCAGCCGCCACCAATGGTCTTTTTGAAGAGGTTGTGAAATTTATGCAAAAGTTCGGCTATGTGGCCGGAGGCAAGCCCATCCCTGTTGAT
>RGUK01000037.1 GCA_010027825.1 bacterium | reverse complement strand
ACGCAGGGACTCACGGTTCGCACTGCGCTGACCGGATTCGTGGAGGCTCTCTGATGCCACCGATCAACGCCAGCGTGACGAACCAGAGGGTCAAGGTGGCGGAACGCACCAACCTTGGCTCCTTGTCTCTGCCCTTTTTTGACGCTGTTTTCACGCCTTTATTTAGGGCGTAAACTTCAATTTCTTGCAACAAAATTCAACGAAAAGTGAATATGTATTCAATACATCGGATTCACTCTAGTGAGGAAAAAATGGGCGTAAAAATATCTGAGCTACCTTCTGGTCCCGCCGAGCAGACCGCGATTGTCCCCGCCACGAACGCTTCTGGCACGGAGACTCGCAAGGTCACTCTCATTGGCATCGCTTCGCTTGCCACAAAGCAGACTGTTGGTCTCGGCGAAGTCGACAACACGAGCGACGCGAACAAGCCGGTAAGCACCGCGACACAGACCGCCCTGAACCTCAAGGCTCCCTTGGCCAATCCGACTTTCACCGGTACGGTAGGCGGAATAACTAAGAGCATGGTGGGTTTGGGAAATGTCGACAACACAAGCGACGCGAACAAGCCGGTGAGCACAGCCACCCAAGCTGCATTAAACCTCAGGGCCCCGATAAACAACCCGACTTTCACCGGTACGGTAGGCGGCATCACCA
This sequence comes from bacterium, assembly GCA_010027825.1. The sequence continues at coordinate 10,553 of RGUK01000037.1, read as the reverse complement.
AAAGCATGGTGGGTCTCGGCAACATAACAGTAAATAATGCGGTTTCATTCTCGGGATTGAACAATTCCGAGGTTAAATTTGGTGGAGGGGGAGAGGTTCTTTACAAGGAATCCGTAGTTGACGGGGGAGTTTTTTAAACAATGTCCAACATAATCAGACACAAGAGAACCACTGTGCCCGGAAGGATTCCTTCCGCAGGCCAATTAGTGACCGGCGAACTCGCCATAAACTGCGCCGACGGCAAGGTTTTCACCAAGAAGGCCGACGGCGAGGTTGTGGATATATCCATGCAGCAGGTCATAGACGGCGGGGAAATACTTTATGATGCGCTTCGTCAGGGACTGCTGGGATTTTGGCTGTTCAACAGCGTGGTTGGCAGCGTTGCCGACGTGTCGGGCAACAATACTCCGCTTTTCGAGGGCTTTCTTTCGGAAAAGAAGCAGAGGCTGCAGTCGCCCAATGTCCTCGGCCCGCAGGACTACTCCCTTGAACTGTCCAAAAACAACTTTTTTTACTCCCAAACGAATTTTCCGACGCGAAAGACCGTGGCTTTTTGGCTGAGGGTCTTGGCCACGGAACCCTTCAGCGGCCCCGCGGATCAGGCCAACACGATTGTTTCGTTTGATTCCTTCGCGGAAGCAAACGGCCCGCGCATACGACTTGGCACGAGCGGAAGCGTCGAGTGGGTCAATGTGCGGACGACGGGCGAAAACCCAGAGGTGGTCACCGCAGGAGACGACGCCACCGCCGGAGGATGGCGCCACTACGCATTTGTCTACGACGATCAGGCGGGAACGGCGCTTCATTACGAAAACGGCGAGCTTGTAGATTCGGCCTCGATTGGCGGAACCCTGCAGAACGCGGTCGACGGCAAGTTTGTCATCGGACTCCACAACACAACGCCCGTACAGATGGACTGCCTTGGCGTTTGGAGCAGGGCGCTGACGGCGAATGAAGTGAAGCAGCTGTTCGGACCTGCGGAAGACGCCTCCACGAACATATCGCAGGACGATGTCTATGGCGTGGTCGCTCCGGAACCACCGCAGATAGACCTGGAGCAGTTCATATTGTTCAACTTCTCCGACGCGATAACGAACATCGCGGTGTCCGTAGAGGGTTCTTCTTCGGCAATCTTTCCGGCGTTTTCTACAAGCATCACCGACTACGGAGTCAAGACTGCCTCTTCTGTCGCCGGAGCCTCGGTCACCTTCGCGCTGACCGTAAACGGAACCTCCTTTTCCGCCGTGGGATCCGTGAACAAGCTGATCCGGGTCTCCAGCGGATCGCAGGAGTACTACATAAGGCTTCTTCCTTCCGACATCCAGTACGGGACGTTAATCACTCCCCCAACGGAGAATTACATTCCTGGATATTACATCACGACAAGCAGAAGGGACATAGTCGCCGAAAACTACAACATTGTCTACAACGAACACGGTCTGCCCATATGGTATGTGCAAAACGCAGGCACTCCCCATCTCGCCCAGCACGGCAACGACCGAAACAAGATCGGCGTAAGCCGCAACGGAACGGGAACCCGCTATTCGATGACCGTGGGAAACACGAACATCAGCACCCGCCAGTTAGAGTTCTTGCCCACAACTCGCAACGGAAACCCGTACCAGTACAGCTTCGGCAACCACGAGTTTTTGGAGGTCAAGAGTCCTCCGGACCGCCGAGGCAACATCATATACAACCACTTCATCACGACGCCCGCGAACGGATCGCAGGCCCTCACGGACAAGTCCTACGGAGTGTACGTGCAGGAGCAGCGTCCGAACGGAACCATAGGATGGGAATGGTGGACCTCGGACGCGTTTGACCAGACGACACTCGCCCGCAATGCGTCGTTCTTTCACATGAACTCGGTCGACTCGCACCCGGTCACCGGCGACATGCTCCTAAGCTGTCGCCAGTGTTCTGCAATCGTATGCCTTGATCATGAGACAAAAGCCGTCAAATGGGTGGTGCAGGGATCATCCCAGCCATGGGGCGGAATCGCGCAGACGGCCAACGCCACGACTCTCGCCAACGCCAAATTCCTAGAACTGGATGGCGAACCCACGCTGGAAAGCGGTTATGAGTATCTGGGCCCGGAAGGCCAGCATCATGCTCGGTGGTGTCCCCACATAGAGCCACTCACGCCGGGCAACGAAATAATCTCTATTTTCGACAACCAGGTGGGCTTTTTCCCGGGCAGCTCAAACCTACAGAAAACCGTCACCGCTTTGTCGCGCAATGGAACAACCGCAACGGCGACCGTCGCAAATCACGGGTACGCGACGGGAGCGTATGTGAAGATGACGGGAGCCACGCCCGTCGATCTGAACGGCGTATATGCCATAACGGTGACCAACACCAACACCTTTACATATACCACCGCCACAAGCGGAACGGTCACGGCAACTGGCTCCGTCAAGGCCCAAAGGGCCCAGACCTATTTCCCGCACAGCAACGATCCCCGCGCCATCGCACGAGGCGTCATATACGAAATTGACCTGGTCAACAACAAGGCCATTCACCGCGCAAGCGTGTTTGCCCAATACGGCACGGTAGACTACCGCGGGAGCGGCTATTTGGGAAGCTATCAGATTGAACTTCACGACAACGGAGAATATAGCCACGTGCTGAACTTCACCCAGCAGCACCCGCAGCTCGTGGAATATGCCGACGGAGGAAACGGATGCCAGCCGGGCGAAGTCGTACTCGCGATGGATCTCCCGGGCGACCTGTACAGGGTCACAAAGGTTTCCAAGGACTATTTTGATTTGGACTTCTTGCGTGCGACAGCCGGCAAGACCGTAACATTTGTCACCTAATGGTTTAAAAACACATGAGCACAGAAATTAAATTTAAGCGCGGTACGGCATTGGCCCTGCAGCAGACCAACCCTGTTCTCGCCGCAGGCGAGCCGTGCCTGGAAACAGATACGAACAAAATCAAGTACGGCAACGGAACGACCCCATGGAACGACCTGTCTTACTTCAGCCCTCCGGTCACCTCTTTCGACGGCGGAGCTCTAGAGCAAACCACCGTCCCCGGCGAGGACTTCACCCCCCTCTCCCTTCCGGGACTCGTCCTCTGGCTGGACGCCTCGGACGAGACCACGGTGAGCCTTCTGGACGAAAGGGCGGTCCAGTGGGAAGACAAATCAAACAACGGCAGTCATGCCTACCAGTCCATACAGGAACTGGGTCCGATGTATGAGAGCAAGATAAAAGGCAACGGAGTGCTGACCTTCGGCGATTCCGTGATGATAGGGTCGACTGACGTGGCTGACTTCACCCTGTTCCTCGTCTTCAGGAAGAACTCCTCCAGACCCCTTGGTTTCGTCATGTCCGCCGACGGCTCGTCCAATACGGCGGTCGCTCCTTGCGCCACGCTCAACGGAACCCTGTTCGGACCCTACGCCGTGGGAGCCGTGAACGCCGCCCAGGGCGTGGGCAACGATCCCGTGGTTTACACGCTCACGAGGTACTCCTCCGATCTGGTCACCGAACTGAACAACGCGATCCAGCAGGAAACGACCGACGACATCAACACCCGCATCAGATACTACGCCCTCGGCGGCACCAGATCTGATCTTTCGTACGGCCTATTCGACGGCGACATAGCGGAGGTCGTCCTTTACGATTCGGCCCTGTCGCCCTCCGAGAAGACGCAGGTGTTCAACTACCTGTATTCCAAGTGGGTGGAGGTTCCCGCCCCCCCCGAAGGCCCGCTTTTCCTTAACCTCCTCGCCTTCTGGCCGATGGACGAGCTGGATGCGACAAGATTCGACGTCTCCGGAAACGACAGGAACCTGTCCCTGAACCTGGACATAGCCTACGAGTCCGACGTCTATCACACGCAGGGAAAGATAGGAAATGCGGCCCTCTTCCCCGCCAACCAGAACACATATCTGCAATGCCCCGTTTCAACCCTCGCGGTTCCGACCGGGAGCCTGAGCGTTTCGCTCTGGTTCAATGCGGCGGGCGTGTCGGGACAGGTTCCCCTGCTCGGCAACCGAGGGGGTTCGGACGGAGGGCAGTTCTCGGTCGCGGTCGAGGACGGCGTGGTCAAGATGTATGTGAATACGTCCTCGGGGGCTCAGGGACCCGCCGTGTCGCCCCAGGTGTCGGATGCCTCGTGGAACCATGTCTGCGGGGTGTACGACTCCGTGGAACAGAACCTCACTCTGTACCTCAATGGAGTGGCATCGGAACCCGTGTCGGTCTCGGGCTCCATAGTGCCCACCACGAACAGGGTGGAGGTCTGCGCTGGCAGCCAGGGACTCGTAAAGGTTCCGGCCAACACGGCCGCGGACGCCGTCGGAATATGGTCAAGGAAGCTGACTTCCGGCGAGGTTACTTACTTATACAACGGCGGCAGCGGAACGGATGACCTGTCCGGCTATACAGCCTGAGGAAAAATTCTATGGAAATCAAGATCAAGCGCGGAACATCCACATACCTGAGCGAGACCAACCCGGTCCTCGCCGCCGGCGAGCCATGCCTGGAAACGGACACGAGGAGGATCAAGTACGGCGACGGAGCCACTCCCTGGAACTCGCTCGCCTACGCCAACCCGAACGTCAAGGTGGACGGAGGCGAGCTTTCGGCCCCCGCCCCCGGATCGGAACCCGGCGAGTTCACCCCGCCCGCTATCGAGGGACTCGCTCTCTGGCTGGACGGGGCGTCCCGATTCGAGGGCTTCGTCTCCGTGGTGGGATCGGGTGTCTCGCAATGGCTAGACAAGTCGCCCGAGAAGAACAGCTTCTTCCAGTCGCTCAAGGAGAACAGACCCGCCAATTCAGGCACCATCAACGGACTGGGGGTTGTGACTTTCGACGGCGACAACGACGCGATGCTTGCCTCGTTCAAGCTCCCGCCGCAGTGCACAGTGTTCGTCGTCATGAAGCGCAACGGCGACAGCGCGAACGGCAAGGTCTTCACCGCAACCCGTGCCGACGGATCCGAATTCTCGTTCTGTGCCACGGAGGACGGGTCGTCTTTCGGCGTTCTTGCGGACGGGGAGTACCTGGCAGTCCAGGAAGTGGCCGACATGACAACCGCGATGTACGGCCTCACGGTCTCGGAAACCTCCTTGACCACGCGTCTCAACGGCCTCTCCACGCAGACTGCCGAGTACTCTAACGACAGCAGGTTCAAGAGTTTTTCCATCGGATCGTCCCGCTCCAACTACAGCAGCGGAGCGTTCGGCGGAGACCTCGCCGAGATCGTCGTGTACGACCATGTACTCACGGACACGGAACGCCAGCAGGTGGACGCATACCTGCTCGGCCGGTGGGGAATCACGCAGGTCGTCCATCCCCTGCTGGACGGCATGGTCGCGTTCTGGCCGATGAACGAGGAGAACGGAGACCGTCTGGACATCAGCGGAGGCAACGCCCTCGTCGAGACCGGCGCAGTCGAATCCTCTCCGGGAGTGATTGGCAACGCCTGCGAATTAGCGGGCGGAGAAAACTATCTTTCACACCCAACCCTTAAACTCACCCCTAGTTTTACGATATCGGGATGGTTCAAATCTCCCACAACCACGGGCATGTTCGGACAGTTGATGCAGAACTGGGACGGCGCCGAGGCGACGGGGCAGTTCTTGCTGGGATGGGGAGACGAGCCTAATCAGTCGACCACAAACGAACTACTCGCTTATATAAAAACAGGCGACGGCCTTGTGCGATTGGCCTACCCGGCGCTCGCCGCCGACGAGTGGCGTCACTTCGTACTTTCTCTTGACGCCGATATGGGAATGGTGAGCCTGTATGTTGACAACGTGCTAGCAGATAGTTCTCCCGTCACATCCGCCCTTGTTTCAACCACGAATGTACTTCAACTTGGAATCGGAGAACAAGGAAACTCGCAGAACAGCACCGCGTGCTCGTTGGACTCCGTGGGCGTCTGGGACAGGGCCCTTTCCGAGTCCGAGATCGGCATGCTCTGGAACGGTGGGTTCGGCAGGGAGACCTTCGAGGCGGATCTGTATGGCGACAACGTTTCGCTCCTGCTTCACATGAACAGGTTGCCGAACGTTACTGTCGCCACCGGCACCGACCCGTACTGGGATAACGTGTCGCTTCTCATGCATATGGACGGCGATTTTTTGGATTCATCGGTTAATGGGTTGACGGTGACGGCCAATGGCGACGCGACGACCAGCACGGCGCAGAGCAAGTTCGGCGGGGCGAGCGGATACTTTGACGGAGCCAGCGATCTTGCCGCCGCAACTGGCCCGCTTGCGGTATTTGGAAACGAAGACTTTACAGTAGAGATGTGGGTGCGGTTTGACGCTGTAACGCCGCAATTTTTTCTGGATGCTCGCGCTAACGACACGTCAAACGGCTGGGCGTTTTTGTGGTCAGACGCCACTGCCGGACTCCTGGGTGACTCGCTGTACTGGTACACAGGCAGCGAAAATTATTTAGCACCTTGGACGCCGCAACCCAATGCGTGGTACCACATTGCCTACACGAGAACAGGGACTGCCGGGCGTTTGTTTGTAAACGGTGAAATTATCGGCAGTTTTTCTGATGCGACAAATTATGTCGCCGGGATGTCACTACGGATCGGAGGACGATTTACAAGCGATTACTACACTGTCGGCTACATTGACGACCTCCGCATCACGAAGGGTGTAGCCCGCTATACTGCCAACTTCACGCCGCCCGAAACCGCCTTCCCCGACGGTCCTGTCACGACCGTGACGATGCCGGAGGTGACGACGTCACTTCTCTTGCATTTTGATGGAGCGGACGGAAGTTCTGTCTTTACTGATTCTTCTTCCAATGGACTTTCGCTTCCGGTGTTGAGCGGTTCGCCATCCATTACCACCAGCAATAGCAAGTTTGGCGGGGCATGTCTTGCGGCGAACGGCGGGGTAATTGGCTTTTCAAACAACAGTAGCCAGCCGCTTTCTAATTTTACGGGTGGCGATTTCACCATAGAGGCTTGGATATGGAGGCCGACCGAAACGGGCGACGCAACCATATTTGGCTGCGCAAATGAAGGCTCGCCGGGCTTTCATTTTTGGATTGACTCCAGTTTGGCTGTTCATGTGGACAATTTTCAGGTGTCGCAGTTCATCGGAGGCACTGTTCCAGTGGAGCAATGGACCCACATTGCCGCCGTAAACCAAGAAGGCACCTACCGCGTTTACATAGACGGAGTGTTGGCGGGATCGGCGGCAGGCACGCCCGGATCGGGTCCGTTTTCGGCCGTCGTAATTGGAGGATGGGCGTCATTTTTGTCGAACACACTGATCGACGAGCTCCGCATCACCAAGGGGCAGGCTCTTTACGTTACAAACTTCACGCCGCCCACCGCCCCGTTTGCAGGGGCTCCGGTGCCATCCCTATTGCTCAAATTTGACGGCAGCGACGGCAGCACGACGTTCACCGACAGCGGACCCAACGCCCTGACGGTAACGGCGAACGGCAACGCCGTCATATCCACCGCCCAGAGCAAGTTCGGCGGGGCTAGCGGATATTTTAATGGAGGCAACATAAGCGTAGAGGTTCCGCCGCTTGCGAATCAAGACTTTACGATTGAATTTTGGGCTTATTTCGTGACTACGCCGGCCGAGTCGCACATTCTTGGCTCCCACACTGCGTTTGTGCGTTTTGACTGGCTTTTGCAAGTCTGGAATGGCAGTTTCCGTTGGTTATCTAGCAGCGACGGCGCGGATGTTGAAATCATTCAAGCGGACGAGCCTCTCACGCCACACCAATGGGCGCATTTTGCGGTTACGCGGTCTGGTCCGGTTTTGCGTATGTTTTTGGACGGCGTGCTTGTCGCGAGTGGCGCATCTGCTGCGAGCATATCGTCCCGCGACCCGGTAACTTTAATGTCTGATTCAAGCGGACTTTCCGGTTGCGCGGGCTACATTGACAACCTGCGCATCATTAAAGGCACGGCGGTCTACACCTCCAAATTCACGCCTCCCGATGCCGACTTCGTGGTCCCGCAGCCCGTACCGTCCTTGCTTCTCCACTTTGACGGAACCAACGGCAGCACGATATTTACTGATTCGTCGCCGAACATGCTTTCCGTCACAGCGAACGGCAGTGCGGCCATCAGTACGGCGCAAAGCAAATTCGGCGGGGCTAGTGTTTACTTGCCCGGTTCTGGCTCGTGCCTTCGTGCGACCGGCGACCTGGCATTCGGCACAGGCGATTTCACCGTTGAGGCGTGGCTTTTCCGCGAGGGTGGTGGCACATACCCATCAATATTGGAAATCGGCGCACACCTCACAGACGCTGGAATTATTTTTCTTACGAATACCAGCGGAGCGGCGTACTCTAATGGCTGGTTGGGGCAACTTGATATACCGCTGAATGAATGGGTTCATGTTGCATGGGTAAGGAATGCAGGCGTATTCACAACATACCTGAACGGAGTATCCACGGGGTCAGTCGCGTTTACGCACGACCTGACGGATAGCGGAACGATCACGATTGGAAATAGGGATTATAACGAAGGCAACTACGACTTTGTTGGCTACATCGACGAACTCCGCATAATCAAGGGCCAAGCCCTCTACACCGCCGACTTCAACCCTCCCGCGGCTCCGTTCTTGAATCCGGTCTTCACGACGACGGGGGCAGATCCTTACGCCTCAAGCGTCTCTTTGCTTCTTTCTCTTGACGGCGAAAACGGAAGCACGACATTTGCGGATTCTTCGTCATACAATCACCTTGTTGTTGCGACTGAAAACGGCTCGGCACAAATTAGCACGAACAACAGCAAATTTGGCGGGGCAAGCTGCAGCTTTGACGGCACATCCGGTAGCACAATTGAAACTCCCGCCAACGCGGCTTTTAATTTTGGCTCCGAAGATTTTACCGTTGAATTCTGGCTAAACGCCACGGGCACTTTTGATTTATGCGCACTCATGTCGAATACGAGTTATTCGATAGGAACCGGCTGGGCTCTCTGGATATGCAACAATTACTTTACTCCCACAAGAAAATTGACCATTATGTTCAATGGAGTTGAATTCGTATTGGTCACTGATTCAGACGCCTATGTCGACAACGAGTGGACTCATATCGCGGTTGTTCGTGAAAACGACGCCGTGAGCATTTATTCAAACGGTCAACGCATCGCAACGGGGACCTTTTCCGGTCAGATTTTGGACTCATCATCTCCGTTGATGATCGGAGGCATCGACAATAGGTCTTGGAATCAGAATAACGCCCTAGACGGCTATATGGATGACATTCGAATCACCAAGGGCGTCGCCAGGTATTCTGGCGAGTCTTTCACGCCCCCCGACGCGCCGTTCGGCATGTCCGCGTCCGACACTCCCGTCACATACTTCTACGACAACAGCAAGTATCATCATGAGATCACTGCGGTTGGCGACGCCCAGATAAGCACTTCCGAATTCAAGTTCGGCAATGCGAGCGGCAAGTTCGACGGGGAGGGCGACTATCTGACGGTTCCGGCAGACGAATCCCTATCGTTCGGCACGGGCGACTTCACGGTCGAGGCGTGGATATACATCACGGGCGACGAGACCGCCGACGGTTCGGTGTGCGCCGGCAACGCGGTCGGCGACTGGATGTTCGCGGTCAACGTGGACGGCGACTCCAAGGTCGGGTTCGGACGAAACGACGTGGACTGGGACCTTCTGGCGGACTTCTCGCCGTCCGCCGGTCAGTGGTACCACATAGCGATGTCGAGGGCTTCTGGTGTCCTCAGGGCCTTCGTCGACGGTTCGTTGGCAGGATCGGATTCGGTTGGCTTCGACTACGGCGTATCCGACTCGTTCGCCGTCGGAGCGAGGGAGCTGGACGGCGGTTGGGGGCATTTCTTCAATGGCCACATAGACGACCTCCGCGTCACGAAGGGCGTGGCCCGCTATACGTCCGCATTCACTCCGCCCACGAGGGAACTGCCCGATCCCATCGAGTCCGAGCCGGTGGTGACTGGCGACCCGTATGCGGAGGACGTCGTCCTTCTTCTCCACATGGACGGGGCCGATGGTAGCACGAACTTCGTTGATAATTCGTTCGCGGGTAACACGGTGACGTCTCAAGGTGGCGCCCAAATCACCACGGCACAGGGCAAGTTTGGTGGAACTAGTTTGGACGTAAGCTCGCCAGGGAAAAAGCTCGTTGTAGATGCTGGCGAGCCTTCGGCTCTCGGCTCCGGGGATTTCACCATAGAGTGCTGGTTGTACTGGACCGGGCAGATCAGCGGGTTTTATACGTGGGGCGCTATCGCGGCTACGGCCACCGCTCCGAATCCGGGCGGCTGGTACTTCTTGATTGATACCAGTTCTAACAACGGCGTATCAAACGCGTTAATGTGGATTGATGCCGAATCTAGCTTTTTGCCGGGTACTGCGTCCGTTCCCGCAAACGAATGGTGTCATATCGCCGTAGTGCGCGTTGCTGGTGTAATTAAGATGTACCTCAACGGCGTTTATTGCGGCGGCGGAAATTCGCCAACCAACATAAACGACAATTTGCCGCTCGCGATTGGCGCCGATAACGGCGAGGCTGGTTATGTACTAGGCTACATCGACGACCTCCGCATCACGAAGGGTGT
>RGUK01000360.1 GCA_010027825.1 bacterium | reverse complement strand
TGCGACGGATATTTCCTGACGATGACTGGACGTGTGGCCATGCAATTCGGCAAGCAAAAAACCGTTTGGCAGAGATTGGCAAAGCCCCAACGCCTACTACAGAGGGGGTTAGCGTAGAGTCTTAATACCCGAACAAGGAACATACAATGATCAAAATCGCGCGCTGGACCATGTGTGTGCTATTGTTTGCATCCGGCAATCGTCTTCCTGCTGCAACAACAACAGAGCCTCTGCAGCCACCCAGTGCATGGAGGATTACTGTCCAGGAAGCTCTCTGTGCGTGCAGTCAAAGCTTTGGCAAGTTCATCCATGCGATTGCTGAAAGAGATTCAACCGGTAGTGGGGAGGGCATTGAAGCGGCAGGCGCTACGGTAGACGCCTTGGTTCAGGTTGTGAAAGCGCACGATGTGCGGGATAGTCTGGATGCAGGAATGGAGGAAGAGTTGCTTTTTCTTGCTAAAACCATGGCGGCTGTTTTGGCACGTCGTGTTATTCCAAAGGACAAAGAAAAAACTTTACTACAAGCTTTGTACAAACTTCTCGACGCCGTCGCTCGGTGCAGCCCCTCTTCTCAGACTTCATGTAGGAAGTTTTTTGGCTATCATTCTCCTCGTGACAAGGGACTCACGGTGGAGGGTTTTTATGCTCGTTATGGTTATGCGCATGCCTATGCAGCACGCGTGCCAGAAAATTATGAGCTTCCGCTTGGGGCATCACCTGAAATATTTATGAGCGAATTGTGCCGAACGATGCTTTGGGATGAGACGGAAAAAGTGCCTTCTAGGGCCTGGATAGATGTTATTTGCAGCGAAATGGCAGTGGCACATGCAATTATCCAGCGCCATCCTATCGACAAAATGACTTCCCTGCTCCAGGAGCATTTAAAATTTGTAGATGAGCTAGACTTGAAAGCCGGCAACTTGCCTCATAAGCATTTGTTAGTGCGAGCAACGTGTTCCCAACTGCTCGGATGGCTTGCCCGCCGAGTGTTTGCCGAAGATCCTTTGCTAGAGAACCATCTGATGCGCAGCCTCTATCGTCTTGTCTATAAGGCTTGCCAAAGCGGTGTTGCCGATGCGATGTTGCAGCGCTATCTCACTTTCTTTAACGCATCCATCGGACCAACCGATCTTTCTTTGCCAGCGTGCATGACCCCAGAAGCATTCGAAAAAACCGATGACACACCGGCAGCTTTTGCCAGCCGCTATACAAGGGTTAATTGGAAGATGTATCAAGAAAAACTAGCGCGTGGGCTGGAAGGCATGCAGCGTGCAGCAGGGCGATGACGTTCTCGGCTGCAGGTTAAAGTACCGATCTATCTAGTAACACGATGCAAGTAATTCTTGCTAAAAGCGCTACAATCTTTATTCTCCTTGCTCGCGAATGCATTATTAGCATTAAAAAAGGATCTTCCAATGCGCGCTTGTATCATGTTATTCATGTCCCTATCGATGGTGATGGCTTCATGCTGTGCAGCAGAGGTTGCGCTCCAGAGGCACATCATTACTGATATAGACCTTAAATCCTTCTGCCGTGACCTAAGATTGCCGGTGAGCGCCGCTACGGGCTTGTTGGCTAGTTTAGAAGGGCCATTAGAAGCGGAGATGGCCTACAATAGACTGTGGGCTTTGACGCGATCCATCAATGAATCTTCAGCGGAATCATATCGGCCGTATTTCATAGATTTTCACTTGTTAGTGGGCAAATTTGATGAGTTTTTCCGAGCAGACTTGAGTAGTTTAATACCTCCTATAGTTTTTCCTTTTTCTTTTGAGAGGGATGATCTATCAGTGCCAGGCAAAAAGTATCCGGAGCTTGCAGTGTTTGCCAATGATCCTCACGTAGTCGGGGTTTTACAGGAGTCTCTTGGGGGCATTGGCGAGTTGTATGAAAAACTGACTAGGTTATTTGGTTGTTTGCCCGTAGAACAACAGAGACATTGGCAAGAGCTGGGGCGGCGCAGATCTTTGGATTCCGATCCGCATGATGGAGATTTTGCCTATCATTACGCACGTATGCTCACAGCGCGGTACCCTGCGTTATCGCGAGAACTAGACAAGCTCATGGCCGCAAAACAACTGGGCTTTGAGAGCATTGGAGAATACGATCAAATCATGCAGCGGCATGACATGGATATTGATGGCAGTCCGGTAGCATAGGTGATAGATCAACGAGGGAGAAAGACATTGGGCGTGCGGGTGCTTCTGCGTACAATAGTGGTAGGAATATGGTTTCTTTGCGGCATCTGTTTGTCCGCTGATTCCGTTCCCATGGGTGAAGATCTACCGCTGTCTAGTGAGGCGCGAGATTCCTCTGATGCAATTATCCTTACAAGAGGTGA
>RGUK01000359.1 GCA_010027825.1 bacterium | reverse complement strand
GTCTACAATCATGCTGCGCTCCGATAAAAAGGGTCTTGGCGAATTCTACGAAGATGTTTGTTCGCAGTCCCATCTTGCTTTAGTGGTGCTAAAGGGCGGTGAAGTAGTTCACACTATCGATGATCTGACTCTTTTCACTCGCATTGCTTACGATCAGTGGGCAATTGTTGCGCAGAGCAAAGGTGATGAAGCCGTAGAATATTTCTTGCAACCAATAGCAACACAGTCTGCAGGCAGCATCAGTCGTTGGTCTATGTTTAGTAGTGCTTGCAATAATATAGATGCCCGTCAATTTGCTGAAGTGACAAACAAGGCCCTGTTTAGCCTCATGGCAGGGATGGAAGTTGCTCGCGAATTCAAGGAGGGAACAAGGGGAGGAAGTCGGCTTGACGGAGCCATTGATGCTGCTGAGCTCGCAGCGGACTTTGCGGCTATGCGAAGAGATCCTCGTGAAACTAGGAAGGAGCGTCGCAAGTCTGCATGCAGGCGATCTGCTGAAGACTGCTGTGATCGCTGCGAAGTGCAGTAACAAGAATTAAGTTCTCGCTTTTGCGAAATAGCATAGGCTGGCAAATCTGCCAGCCTATTTTTATAGTTATCCTAAGAGCACGGGTGGAATGCTAACTGACAAGGTCTAGAGCCGAAGGGTAATGATGAAAATTTTCCTCGATACTGCCAACCGAGAGTTGATTAAAAAAATGCTGTCAACCGGCATTGTGGATGGGGTAACCACAAACCCCTCGCTTCTGAGCAAAGAAGGCGGCGGCATTAAAAAAGTGCTTGCCGATATTTGCGCGCTGGTTGCTGGGCCGGTAAGTGTGGAAGTGGTAGAAAAACAGCCTGATGCCGTGCTCAAGCAAGCGCGCCAGATTGCTGCATTTGCAAAAAACGTCGTGGTCAAAATTCCTTTTGCCCACGAATATCTGCCGGTCATCAAAACACTTGTGGCGGAGGGGATTCCGCTCAACATCACCCTCGTCTTTACGCCTCTCCAGGCGCTGCTGGTGGCAAAGCTAGGTGTGCAGTACATTTCGCCTTTCCTAGGGCGCTGGGATGATATTGGCGTTGACAGCTATGCGTTGCTTGAAGAGACGATGACTATAAAAGAATTGTACGATTTTGATAGCCAGATTTTGGCAGCATCCATCCGCTCCATGGCGCAATGGCAAAAGGTAGCGCAGACGGGTGCGGATGTTGCAACAATCCCACCGGCTGTGCTTGAGCAAGTGTTTAAACATCCGCTCACGGCGCAGGGGATTAAACAGTTTGATGAAGATTGGCAGAAGCTAGGCGTGCAGAATTTTTTTCAATGAAGATATGTTGGTTAGTTTTAGTAGCCGCAATGCTTGTGCGGCCGGCGTCGGCTGATTTTTACTTCAGCAATCAAGCACGGTGCGGGTTTGTTGTTCACGCCCCTGATGGAAGCACCGTCGAGTTGAAAAAAAGCGCCTGTCTTGCAATGCCAGCGGCCTGGCTACCTGAAGCTGAAAAGCTTGTCTTTGAGCCCGTCCTTACCAATGCCTTACAGCATTTTAGCGCGGCAAAGCGTACCCTGCGTGACTTGCTGGGCGGCGCGCAGGGGTATGCTGCAGGTCCTGCTACACGGGTGAGTGCGTTGTTTGAGATTTATTCTGAAACGACTGATGGCTCTTTTCACCGTGGGGTGAAATATCGGAGATTGGTTTTTTTTCTGGAATACAAAAATTTTTGGTGGGACTGATTACCTACAGCTGCGGACAAAAAGATTAGGTTTGTGTGTGTAAATGGTGATGAAGAAGGAAAGGATGATTAAGATGCGTTGGTTACGATGGGGGCATTGTGAGCGGCTCGCTGATACTGATTGTATAGGCAACCTAGACTCGCAGATTACTTTTTGTGCGGTTCCGACGTGGCTCATCCCACAAGTCGTCATATTGCGGCATCGTTGTTTGACATATCCTGGAGACAAACCGGAAGAGATAGTGTGTCTGGAGCTTGTTGTGATCTGGCCATTTAATGCAGCGCCTCACTATGAACTACGTGACTGCCCTCCAAAAGAAAGAGGCCAGCTTTCCTGGCCGGCCCCGTTCCGATTAATTAAAGTACGTTACTAGCTGTTTATTATTGCTCCAGGGTTACCTTTCTGCCACCCAGTGGACGCGTGGACAGGCATGGGATGCGCATGATGCGGAATAGCGTGCTCAAGTCCTCAGCACCAACTTTAACTTGGTCATGCATAACAAACCAGGATGCAGCGGCTGGGCCGCGTGAGCCACGGTTGGTGTTGTGGAAGGTGCCTTGGTAGCGGAGGCCGGTGAGTTGCTCGATTTTGGCGAAAATGGGGCGGAAAACGTCGGTGTCGT
>RGUK01000358.1 GCA_010027825.1 bacterium | reverse complement strand
GACAGTGTGTGCTGGGATGTAATTGCCGTGGCTACTCAAACTTAAGAAGGACTTATTATGGAAATCGCAAAATCTGTAGACATTGTGTCTAGTGATTTGATCTGTCGCTCACAATATGGGGACGGTCTGATTGCTTTAGGTAAATATTTTGTCAATTGTTACGACAAAGATGGTGTCTTAAAGTGGACTGATGAAGCTCCTAACCTTGTTGTTAATGCCGGTCTTCAGTATATGGCAGGGACTTCTTTGGATGGCGCAACCACACGAATCACATCGTGGTTTGTTGGCTTGATTACAGGCCCAGGTAGCGGAACAACGTTTGCGGCTGGCGATACGCTGGCTTCTCACGCTGGATGGACGGAGAGCAGTGCTTATTCAGGTTCTAGACCAGCGGCCACATTTGCTGCCGCAACGACCGCCAATCCTTCAGTGGTTACGTGGTTACAAACTCTGCCAGCAAAGCATCATTTAGTATCAATGCCACTGCAACTATTGCCGGTGCATTTCTATGTAGCGCGGCTTCAGGAACATCTGGGACGCTATTTTCTGCCGCGGACTTCACAGGCGGCGATCGTTCCGTGACAAGTGGCGATACATTGCAAGTCACCTACACATTTAGTTTAGCGCAACCACAGGCACCGGCACAGTAACATTAGCTGGTGCGGTTACGGGTTTCCAATCGTTTTCCGTTATAGGCGACGGGAACACGACCTTTTACACCATTGCCGATCAGTCTGGATCCAACTGGGAAGTAGGCATTGGTACGTACACCGCTTCAGGAACGACGTTAGCCAGAACCACGGTATTGTCGTCTAGTAACTCAGGCAGCTTAGTCAATTTTGGCGCAGGGACTAAGAACGTCTTTGTGACCTACCCAGCAGGGCGATCAGCTTATGGTCTAACTGCTGGCACAGGTATTTCAATCACAGCAGGGAATGGCACAACGACGATTGCTGCGACAGGTGGCGGGGGTGGGCCAAGTCCCGTGATGACTGCAATGATTTGGGGGTAATATGGCTGCACCTAATTTAATTTCACCGTCCACGATTACTGGTAAATCAGTAACAGTCAATTTATCTTCTACCTCTGCAACATCAGTTCTTAGCAATGCCGCATCTTCTGGAAAGGTGTTGAAAGTTAATTCACTGTATGTGGCAAATACGACGGGATCTGCTGCGGCCATTACGATAAATCAGTATTCTGCTGCGGCACTAGGTGGGACTGCATTTCCCATAGCCTCTGCTGTGTCAGTGCCTGCTAACGCTACATTAGTGGTCATTGACAAAGATGCTTATATTTATCTAGAGGAAAATACATCACTGTCTGTTCATACGAAGACATTAGCTAGGAGTCGTTATGCCACGAGGTAACGGCGGAATTATTGGTCCGGTTAATACATCGTTTTCCGGTGTTTGGTCGCTAACCGAAGCGCAACTACGTCGCAGCGCAAATACGTGGCCGAATATTTACAGTAGCTTATTAAGTGAATTAGCTACAGGAACGGACTCTATTTCTGGGGCTGATGCTGCCGATCCCTATTTTGAATACACCACCCTGCTGCTCCCCGGCAACGGAACCAACCTAAAGAACAACAACGAGTTCTTAGACTCAAGCAGCAACGCATTTACGGTCACAAGAAACCCACTTACAGGCCCAAATGCACCGACACAAGGTACGTTCTCAGGGGAATTATTTTTCAGGGACAAGCGGTCAGTATTTGAATACTGTTGCAAATGCTGCATTTAATTTTGGCACTAGCGATTTTACAGTTGAGGCTTGGGTGTTCCCAACATCAACAGCAGGAACCAGACCTATTGTTGAGATAAGGACAACAGGCGGTGCAAATGGGTTTGCTTTTTTAAGCCAATCTGGAGCAACGACTCTTAATGTTTTTACGAATAGTGGGTTTGTTGGAGCGTCTACAAATTCAATAACAACAAACCAATGGAATCATGTTGCATTAGTTCGGAGCGGCAACACTTGGTATTACTACATCAACGGACAGCAAAGCGGCTCGTTTTCAAACTCATCGACGCAAAGCGACGGGGCAACCACTGGTCCTAAAATTGGAGGATCAACATCGGCAGGCGAAGTGTGGGTTGGGTATCTTTCTAACGTAAGAATTGTCAAGGGAGTTGCTGTTTACACAGGCAACTTCACGCCACCAACATCACCGCTCACTGCAACACAATCTGCTGGTACAAACATAGCCGCAATCACAGGAACACAAACATCTTTACTTACTTGCCAAAGCAATCGTTTTATTGATAACAGCGTAGCCAATAGTGGCGCAGGCTTCACCATCACAGTCAACGGCTCTCCCTCCGTACAAGCCTTCTCCCCATTCAA
>RGUK01000357.1 GCA_010027825.1 bacterium | reverse complement strand
CCACCCCCTAAAGGGAGTGGGCTTCTAAGACATTGCTGTCTAAAGAGTTCATTCCAACTCTTAATATGTTTTTTGCAGCATTAAGGTCACGGCCTAACTGTAATCCGCAAGCGAAACAATCATGGTTTCGCTCGCCTAGTTCTTTCTTAACCTTAATTCCACAACCACTGCATATCCATCGCCCCAGAATATTTCGTCTGTTCAACGGGCGATGCTTCCACCAAAACAATCCAAGAATATATCAAGAATCAAGGTTAAACTACGATATTTTTTGATGAAATCCAAGATCATCAACGCTTATGTCTATCGTCCTTTCCTTAGAGTCATTTATGGTGGCTCTTTTAATTATTTGTGCGACAAGATCCGAACCATCTTTCCCTGAATGAAGTTTTTGATTGATCAAATCAACAATAGTAATTGCCGATCCTCTATCAATACCTTCTATTCCTCGTGTTTGCCAATTAGTCCATTCGCTATTAAAATACATTTGAGGTGTTTTACGACCTCTGACAAATTCATCAAGATGAATTGCTATCTTTATAATTCCTGGTTTTCCAATTGATCCACTAGTTGATTCAAATCCATATCTTTCGTATTCATGTGGATTTTTTGAAGCGTCATGACGGGTAATTTTTTTATTATCCAAACCTCCGAGAATGTGGTTGGTGCGACCTGAAGCACTTGTTGCCACACTCGTCATGGTTGCTACGCCCTTCAAATCAACCGTAAAGTGCTCACTTTCTATGTAGCTACTGGTTCGTTCTATAATAAATTTGAATTTACCGCCGGTGCCTTCAAGAGTTATCCGGCTCAAGTTCGCATTTGATAAGTTTTCTCTCAAACTGAACCACTCATTAAAACTTTTCATAATTTCACCTTTCTTGAACGACACCATATATATAGTGTGTGTGTGTAATTTTACCGCCATTCATCCCAGCCCCTAAAGGGACTGGGTTTTCTGGCGGGAGGCGAATAAATACGCCTCCAAGAAGGCTAATTCTTAATTATACTTCAGGAGCATAATCAAGCATTAAAATCTTGATTGCGACTTCATTCGGTATGTCTAAAACTGCATGGCGTTCGGACATAAAGGGGTCGCCTATGGTCATGAAACCAGGTTTATCTAGTCTATTCGGATAGGGCTTGCCTTCATAAAGATCAAACTTTTCAAAGTCTTCAAGTTTGACCATTCTTCTTTTGACGGATATCTTATTTTTCAGGTATTTGTCCCACTCTTTTTTGACAGCCGATCTTTTTGAACCAGATAGGCACCTCGTTCCAATGCGTTCTCTGGGCATTCCGGGGAAGAGAGGCCCCATGGTAGGAAACTCCCCAAGACATTTTAGACAAATGTCATCAAGCCTTTTCTCTAGAATTTTCGCCATTAGTTTTTTGCTTTTCATATGTTCCTCTTGCCTTTTGGTTTTTAGTTTATAAAGTTTTCTGTCTTGTGGCAATATGTTTCGCATAGGTTCTCGGCTATCAGGAGTGGTGTAGATGTACATTGAAGAGGTCTGGCATTTCTTTGATTCTTTGGTACAATAAGCGCACGAGGATCAAAAATGTCCTTGATGAGAAAGTGGGATTTGGAGGAGGTCACTCAAGACGACATTGACTTGTTGAAGAAAAAGGGATGGTCTGTATCTTTGGATGGAGGGTGCTATTGCCTAAATTGCGGAATAGGACTAGAGGGGAGAACAAGTTATTTGTATGACGGCAAGGGCAACTGCAAAGAGATTGATCACGGAGCCTTTGAGGATAGAAAGTCTTGCCTCACCTGCGGAACCAAATTTGAAAAAGTTTAGTCTCCCGTGTAAGACTTCATTCTAGTGGAAAGATCCATGTTCCTCGGAGAAGGCGAAATCCCAGATTCCTTCATGAATTTTGTCTGTCAGTCCCATTCATCTTTATGCGAGGGCGGATGGTAAGGAAAACTTCCGGGCTCGTATTTTCTTTTTAATTCGTAGTATTTGTTCATGAAATCATGGACTGACCGCTCAAGTCTAATTTCTCTATCCTTCAATGCACTGACCAGGATGGCCCAGTACTTTAATCCGTTTTCATCGAGGTACGAAATAACATCTTGTATCCCCGAGTCCTTAAGAAGTTTTTTTCCGTCAGGAGTCTTCGGATAAAAAGAGTCGGTACTACGTGCAGGAGTGTATTCGCTCTGATGAGGAAGTTGTTCGGACTGGCGATCTTCTTTCCACTGATTGAAACTTTTCATAATTTAACCTTTATACCCCTCCCGCCAGAAAACCCAGTCCCCTTTAGGGGCTGGGATGAATGGCGGTAAACTGTGAAAAAAATTGAATTTAGCACTATATTAGTATGTAGTACGAAAACCAAG
>RGUK01000356.1 GCA_010027825.1 bacterium | reverse complement strand
CCCATGACTTGTTTTGGCTGCCTGCTTGCGCAGCGCTGCCCGTTCCCGATACCATCTTTATTGTCAGAGACGCGGACCTTGTGGCATGAGGGGCAAGCGTGTGTGTTATGCTCCTATGCGCGCCGTGCATCTGTGCAGCAGCCGTTATATCACCGTCCTTGTGTTGCACTTACGCGTCCCCCAAACAGATAGTCGCGTCCTTATCGTGCCCCCGTGTTTTTATCGCTCGATGCTATCTGCTTTAGAAGGTTTGTTCATGCTGTTACGTAATCTTTTCTTACTTGCTGCCCTTTGGTTTTCCCCGCTCTCTGCTGACGCAAACTCGTCAGTTATTGATTTTCTCACCAAACGCGATCTGGAATTAACCTGCTCAGTGAACGAAAGTCATGCAGGCGTTGTCGCATGCTTGGATTGCACGGTCACCACAGCGGGAAAAGCCTTGATGCATTCGCTGTTGTTGCAGCCCACTACCGATATGCGTGTATTGCATGAGCGACAAGCGGCGCTCAAAGCATTGCTCTCCGATCGGACAACGTTTCAACGCTTGAAGCAGCAGTTGCGCGTGGTTGCTGATACTGAACCAGCACTGGCTTTTTTTGCTGCTGCCAACGCAGAACCCACGTTGCGTACTGTAATTGAAAGCTTCCTCTATCAAAGTTCCTCTTTCCAGGAATGGAATAAGAGCGAGCGCGCGTTGAATGTGCGCCATATCTTACAAAGTTTTAGTCCCGTGATCACAGCGGCTTTCGAATACTTGGTTCTCCACTATGCGATGGAGTATGTTATCACCCGTTTCGGCGATGGCCATGACCACCACCATGGTCACGATCATGGTCATCACCATCATGCTGCGTGCGGATGCGGTGTTCAAGCGCCAGATCATGCCCCCTGGCTGGTCAAAGCATTAGTGTTTGCAGCCAAGGCAGGACACGTCGCATTGCATGCGATTAGCATTAAAGATATGGTTGAATTTATCAGTGCCAAGATGGCCGTGATGAACCAAGTGTATAACCACCTTGCACAGGTGCAGCAGTATGTTGATGCTGCTCGCGTATTGGTCGAGCGGGCGCCCCTGGGGCTGGTGAGTGCTGATACCATGCTAGCCCTTTCACAGGTGCAGGAACTATTTCCGGATGACTACTTTGTGCGCAGTGATGCTGATGTTTCGCTTGGCCTTTGTTCTTTAGTTGGTCGTACCTTGGTAACCTATAACCGCTTGCGGGAACACAAGACGCAGCTTGCTAGCATACACTATGCGGTGGCGCAGATTGATGCGTTTGTGGGCGTTGCCCAGCTTATGGATCAGCACAGTGGTACCTTGCATCCGTATTGTTTTGCTTCTTTTGTGAAAGATGCGGCAGCTCCTTACTTGGAAGTGGTTGACGGTTGGCATCCACTGCTGCCAGCAACAAACGTGGTTGCTAATTCTCTTGATGCTGCCACGCAGCATCACTTTGTGCTGACAGGACCAAATCGCTCTGGCAAATCTAGTTTTATGCGCATGCTTGGCCTGAATGCGGTGCTTGCGCAAACTTTTGGCATAGCCGCTGCGCGCGCTTTTACCCTGACGCCTTTTGATAAGATTATGACTTTTATGACTATTGCTGACGACATGGTGCAGGGCCAGTCTAGTTTTGTTGCCCGCATGATGCGCGCGGATGCGTGTATACAGGCCCAGCAGACGCTTCCCGCCGACCACTTCGCGCTTATCTTACTTGATGACAGTGTTGGGCAGGGTACCACCGTGGAGAAGGGCGAGCAGGTTGCCTATGAGTTGGCACAAGTACTTGGCAGCTATGACAACAATATTGTGCTCTGTGCAACCCACTTTCCTCGCTTGACGCAGCTTGCTGCCCAAACGGGTGGGCGCTTTGCTAATCTGCGCATGCGGGTTCATATGAATAGTGATGGCAGCGCACAAGGCGCGTACTTGCTTGAACCAGGAATAAGCGATGTGCAAAACGTTGGCATTTTGGTTAATCGCAGGTAAGTAATGCACTATCTGCTAAGGTTGGTCTGGGGCGTTGTTTTCATGCTGTTCTCTTTTACCAGGAGTGGTATGGCCAAGCAGTTTACTTTCGCAAGCGACTACAAACACGTTGAAGCAATAATCCCCGTTCCAGCTTTTTTAGAGGCAAGCGATGGGTGTCAGCTGGCCTACTTCGTTCATCATGCTGCTAATCAGCAACCTACAACGTCTGTTATGCTTTTTTATCATGGGGGGGGCGCGTATCAGGTAGGTGTTTATCAACAGATGGCGTACGCGCTAGCTGCGGGGCACGGCATTACAAGCTACCTTTTTGATATTCGTGGCCATGGGGCTTCTGCCGGTGAACGCGGTGATGCTCCCTCAGTTGAACGCGTAATGCT
>RGUK01000355.1 GCA_010027825.1 bacterium | reverse complement strand
CCGTTGATGTAGTGCACCAATGCAATCGGCACGTTACGATTTGGATCATACTCAAAAGCAGCAATCGTACCAGCTACATCTTTATGTGCACGCTTGAAATCGATAATACGATAGAGCTTTTTAGCGCCTCCACCGCGATGACGCGTCGTAATGCGCCCATAGGCGTTACGACCACCAGTACGCTTGAGAGGAGCAGTTAGGCTCTTCTCAGGTGCTTTCTTGGTCAAATCATCTTGAATCAAGAATTGTTGGAAGCGTAAGGAGTGATTACGAGGCTTTCTGCTTACAATAAACGCCATCTTAGTTGCCTCCCGCTACTTCTTGTTCTTGAGGTTGTTGCGCTGTCATGGTCTCAAACAAGCCAGGAATCTCAATTTTGTGGCCTTGTGCAAGGGTGATGATTGCCTTCTTCAGATCAGAACCCTTGTAAGGACGACGATTGAATGCCTTGTTTTTGCCATGAAGTTTAATGATGCGTACTTTTTCTACTTTGACGTTCCACAGTTTTTCTACTGCATCACGTACCATAGACTTATTCGCATCAAGGTGAACTTCGAATGTATACTGCCCAAGCTCTTTGTACAACTCGACTGTTTTGGTTGTGATGAGTGGGCGTTTAATAACGTCAAATCTAGTTAGTTCCATTGCGCCACCATCGTCTTAAGCAGTTCTACATCTTTTTTAAGGAATAGCCAGCAGTCGCTATTGCTTAGGTGGTAAGCATTGGGCTCATCGAAGAAAACGATGCTTACATTTGGCAAGTTGCGGAAAGAAGCATATGCCATTTGATCATCAAAAGGCAGAAAAAGAACAACCTTTTTAGCTTCAAGACCCATCGCCTTGAGCGCCTTGACAGCAGTTTTTGTGCTTGGCTTGTTCAGGGAAGCAAAGTCTACACATTGCAACGCCTTATTATCCAACACATTAAACAGCAAGTTGTTGAAAACAACTTTGCGCTGCTGGGCATTCATTGCAAGCGTACGCGTGCGCGGCTGAGGCCCAAAAATGACGCCGCCTTTACGCCAGAGAGGAGAGCGAATCGAGCTCACACGAGCACGACCTGTACCTTTTTGACGCCATGGCTTCTTATTGGAGAAAGCCAATTGACCACGGGTTTTGCAAGCAACAGTCCCTTGTCTCCAGTTCTGAAAAAGAGCTCTGATTGCTCGCGCAAAAGTAATAGGGCTTTGCTCTTTTTGAGTCACTTGCAGATCAAGGTTTAACGTTTCTGCTTGGCCTTGGTTGTTATAAAGTGAAATAGAAACCATACGTTAAGCCCCCTGCTTCTTGATAGTGACAAAAGAGTCTTTTTTGCCAGGGATAGCGCCCTTAATGAAAAGATGACCGGTCTCTTTATCGATTCTGATCACCTTCAAACCACGCACCGTGAGCTGTTGATCGCCGGCATGGCCAGGAAAGCGCTTACCTTTAATAATCTCGCCTTGTCTTCTCAAGTGTCCGCTTGAGCCGGGACGACGGTGAAACTTAGATCCGTGAGTCTTTGGACCACCACCAAAACCCCAGCGCTTAACAACACCCTGAAACCCGAGACCTTTGCTTGTCCCTGTAACAGCGATGAAGTCACCAGCATTGAGTGCAATATGTTCAGCGGTAACAGCTTGCCCTACGGCAAACTCGCCTGACGTGCTTGCAGCGACTTCCTTCAAACGAAGGAAATAATCGCTTTTTGCCTTTAACCAAAGAGGAGAAAATGCTTCAGCCTTGAATCTGTTGCGCACAAGGCCCAACTGCAAAGCATTGTAGCCTTCTTTCTCTGTGGATTTAATTTGAGTTACAAAAAGGTTGTTGATATCAACAACGGTAACGGGAACAACGTTTCCATTTTCATCAAAGAGTTGGGTCATCCCAACCTTTGTTCCAATGACACTGTTCAACATAGCAGCCTCGCTTGAGGTGCCACCTACTTAATTTCAACATCAACGCCGGCTGAAATATTCAATTTCATCAGCGCATCCATCGTCTGTTCTGCAGGAGACACAATATCTAAAATTCGTTTGTGAGTAATAATTTCAAACTGCTCGCGTGATTTTTTATCGATGTGAGGAGATCTCAACACCGTAAAGACACGCTTTCTGTTGGGAAGTGGAACAGGTCCCACCACGTGGGATCCTGTTCTTTTAACGGTCATAACGATTTGTCTGACGGCACTGTCGAGGAGACGGTGATCGTAAGACTTTAACGTCAGGCGTATTTTTTGCTTTTTCATAGCGCAACTCTTAAACCGCGATTATTCAATAATTTGGGTAATAACGCCTGCGCCGATGGTACGACCACCTTCACGGACTGCAAACTTCAGTTCTTTGTCCATAGCGATCTTGCTTACCAAGTCAACAACCACTTCAACGTCGTC
>RGUK01000354.1 GCA_010027825.1 bacterium | reverse complement strand
TTCTCGCCCCAGCAGCTCGGCCCGAAAAAACTCAGCCTGCGGTTGTTTGTCGTACAGTTCGTTGCTGACGGTTTCCATAAAAACGCTGTTATCCAGCATGCGGTGATCGAGGCCAAGAAAGCCCTCGACTGACCGTTCTCGATGGTTTACAAGCAGAGTGCGTTCGCGCAGTGCATCAAACCTAACACGAAGCGTCGTGTTGTAAATACTGACCGCCGCCGCGATATCTGTCCCGCGTGTGGTCGTCCGCACCTGCCTGACGTTTTCGCCGGACAACTCGTTAAACAACTGCGCCAGACCCACAGACAGTACCGAAGCCAACGCCCGAAAACCGATGGCGTTAAACCGGTAACCGTTTTCTACGATGCTCCCGTCGGGCCCCATAATTAACTGGGACTCCTCGACAACAGGGACCGACTCCGTACTCGCGGAGCGCATCTCAAGAAACTTTCGGCACTCTTCTAGCTGGTTTGCCGCGAACGAGAACGCCGGCACGGGCGCAAATACACTGCGCACAGTTGTAGTTGCCGACGACATCCGGGCCTCCGTGCCGAACTAATCGTAATACCAGTCTGAGCCTATAGCATTAAAAAGCGTCGCGGTGTGTTCAACTGTAAACATATTCTTGACAGTTGGCGGAAAACTGCAGATCCACTGGACTCGGGGGATGCCGGTATCGTCCGTTATGTGGTTGTGGGCGCACAACATAGTCCGCACCACTGGAAAACACATGATGAACCGGCGCTCTGTGTTTACTTCCATTTTGTGCAGGTTTTTGGCCACCGCGGCGAGTAATCTGTTTTTACCGTCTTTCGGCAGTTTGAACAGATCGACCAGCGTCAGCTCGTGAAGCCGCGGTATACGTCGCCCGCACAATACGCCGGGGAAGCGGTGAAACTCAGAGTTAAACCAGCTAAAGTTCAACTTGTTGTGTCCAGTCATATCGCGACACTCGTTTGCCATCTTACCCCAGCCAGATATCTTAATCCCGCACTCTTTGAACACTCGCTTGATAATGCGCTCTTCAAAAGCAAGTTGACGCTGAAACCGAATAGCCTCAGCGCCCTGACTGTCCTGATTGAACAGCTCGTTAAAAAAGTTGTCGCGCGGGTCAGACATCGTCGGCAACTCGGCGATGCGCGATAGCGTCAATAGCCGCGTGCAAACTGGAGAGAAGTCGCCAACTCGCCGCCAGTCACAACAAATTGATCGCCGCTACTTGGATCGGCTGCGAGCACCCTTTCGTCGCGGCCGGGTAGCCTTTCGTTTACGTGCGTCCACCTTCCGAACTTTGGTTCCTTCATATAGCACCTTATCTACGTTTTGAAGCAATTCTTCGGCGTCTATGATCTTATCGCACGCCGACTCACCCGCTGGTACGCACTGGTGTGTTTCCAGTACGTCCCGCACCACCCAAGCCAGCCAGTCAACTTCTTCTCGCGTAAACGAGATAGTGATGCTAGATGGCGCGAGGATGTGTTCAATTACTTTCTTCGTCTTCTTCTTCATATTTGTCCGCGTTGTGTTCTTCGTCGTACTCGTCTACGGCTTCCATGAACTCGTCAAAGCTCATGCCGGGCGTGTTTACGCACTCCATAAACTGATAAACAAACTTGCGCTCACCCGTCTCGTCGTCAACGCGCTCCACGAGCCGATAGTGCATCATGTCGCCGGTTTCGTGGTCGTAGCCGCTAATGATGGTGTCGGCTTCTGGAATAGGTACCGGCAACTTAGAGCCGTCTACGGGGCCGCCAAAACACTCGGCCAATTGAAACAGTCCTTTTTGCATGCCCGTCAGTTCATGCTCAAAGGGCGTATAATCATCGTCTTCGTTGTCATCGTCCATTAGTCTACCTGACCTAAAGGATCCAGATCCGCTCCGACTACCTCTCCCACAGTGCTAGACGCGGCCATAAGCTCTGGCACGTCAGTCATCTGATTCTTCTTCAATTCCTCCATCACCTGCTCACGGTACTTGCGCGCCGGGTCACAGACGGTGTAATCGTTTACGCCGAGTAAGCCGTGCAGCATACCGAGAACCTTGGGATTGTCTTCGAGCATGATGGACGCCTCAACTTCCGACACGGCATCCTGCTTGGAAATACCGAGCGCCTTCGAAAAGACGAGCGGTGTTTCGGCGTTCTTGGTGCCGTGCTTGTACTCCAGATCACACACCTGCTTGAGCAGTCCGGGCAGCTTGGGATCCATGCCCGGAACCGGCTTACCGTCGCCAGCCTGAAGCTCCATGAGCAACCGGATAGACGCGGTGTGCCAGTCCCAGAAATGAAACTGCTGATTCTTGAACGTCTCGTTACCGTTCTTGTCAACAGCCGGCACGATTTCGTTGTACCAGAGCAAATTAACAACGATC
>RGUK01000353.1 GCA_010027825.1 bacterium | reverse complement strand
CTTCTTTGTCTCTGGCTTCTTTGTCTCTGGCTTGTTGATTAAATTTTTGACTTCCTTCTGTAAGTCTTCAATTTTTTTCAGCCATTTATCAAAAAAATAATTTGGTGTTCTTATACTTTTTTTAGACTCTGACATCCCAGACCCTGAGTCTCCTTGCTGATCTGCTCCTGTTATTTCTTCTCCACTATTATCATCGCTATAATAGGGATGATAATAATTTAAAAAATTTACCGCAAGCGTTTTCTTTTTCTTTTTTCTTTTCTTAGATTTTGATTCTTTAAAAAGAAGCCATTCTTTCCAATTAACAAATTGCCCCATAAGATTTTAATTCCTTTTTAAGCAAAAACAACTTATTGGAATATGTATCGATGTCGGCTGATATTTGATTAATTTCGGTGGATGGGTCAAAATCTTCATTAAAAAAATCATTTTCAATTTTATTTTTTATTAAACAACACTTAGATTGAGCTTCATTAAGCATACCCAAGCAAGAAAAACCTTCTTGGATCAAACTTTGAATTTTTAAGAAATCACTCATTTTATTTCTCCTTTTTTTAATTTGGCTAAGTTTAATTTACCCGATTCAATTAAATTCAAAATTCGCAAACTTTCTTCGGTCATTTCTTTTTTTGATTTTTCATACAAAAAAGTTATGTCCAAATATCTTTTACGAAATCTTTTCAGCAAAGTGTGACTACAGTAAAGACCTGTGTGGTTTGTAAAATTTCGAATTGTTCCAAAGACCAAATAAAATCTCAAAAAAGCAACCTGAACTTTTCCGGTAAAATACTTAAGAAGAAACTTTTTTTCTTTAGGTATTTCCATCTCTAAAAATCTACCGGATATAAGTTCTAGATCTTTGGATTCCATCTCAAAAAACAGGCGGTTGAGGGATATTTATTCCCTTACAGAATTTGAAAAACAACATTAAAAATCCAGGCTGGAAATCTTTTGGCAAGCCGTAGATTTTCATTTCTCTCAAAAGACTTATGAGATAACAAACTTCCCAAGGGACACCTTCGTCTACAAAATCTTTTGGACAAGAAATTTTTGACAAACAACAATCATGAAAAAAACCAAAAGAACTTTCGTTAAATGGAGTTTTAAGAACTACATCAACACTATTATCCGAGAGCAGTTCGCATTGAGGAATTTTTCCTCCAGCAAACCACTTTTTATTTTCAAAAAAAATCTTAATTCCCTCTTTTATGATAATTCTAAGATCTTTTATGTGACGACCTTTTTCAAAAAAAGGTTCTTCATAGGTTCTCTTTGGTCTTCTCGACACAAGTTATCTCCTTGGGGGAAGTCAGGATTATGCACAAGTTCTTAAAATAAATCAAGACCCCTTAAATAAGAAATTCATTAAGATTTCCTATTATCAATAATAAATAATTTTGTAATCAAGGAGGCTTTATGAAAACTGCATATTTTTTAATCTTCACTTTTTTAGTCCTGGTTTTATCAGGTTGTGGAAATTTCTCACCTAGATCTCCTAAAATCAATAACCAAAATGGAAAAATAGAGGAATTAAAGAATAATCAAAACGGAATTATTGCAGACTTGGAGGCTTTAAAAAACCAGCAAAGCATCCAAAACAGTCGCCTGGACAAGATTCAACAAGGGATCATAAATTTGCAAAGTGTCTATGAAAATAGCGGAATTCAAGTTTTATCTGGTCCGGGCGGAACGATGGTTGCCATAATTGGGATAGGTTGCTTAACAATAATGGTGTTACACTACAGATCTGAGTCTAAAAAATACGAAAAAACAGCAAGTATTCTTGCCAAAGAAATAGTTTTTTCCGACAATCAAGAAATCGAAAATGCTGTTTTTGAAAAAGCTTTGAACACAAATTGCGAAGAAAAAATTCTTAATTTGATTAAAAAACAAAAATCACTAAAGGCAATGCAAAAATAATTAAAATATTTTTCAAACCAAAATTAAGAATTTTTGATTCTAAAATTCTTAATTTTTAAAATTTTGGATTATTTTCATTCAATTTTTAATGTCATACCCTTGAACTTTGTTTTTAAAAGGCATAAAGCCTTCACAATTATCGCTTAAAGCCACTGTTTGTTGTTTGGGGTCTTGCCCTCTCATTTTCAACATATTCAAAAAATCCGTAATCTCCGAGTCTATAATTTTTTTATCCGGCGACTTTTTTTTGCAAATATAAACAAGACCACCAGAATCGCTGGTGTCCTCATCCAAATATCTGCATTGCAGACTTTTGAGGCCCAAACAACAAACATCTTTTAATTGTTTTTTACTTAAAGACATGATTCACCAGATGAATATTTCTTGACCTTTTTTTGAAATTAATCCATCTTTTCCCATTTGATGATCAATTTCATGTTGAAAAACTATACCTTGTTGATCAAAGTTTAAATTTTCATT
>RGUK01000352.1 GCA_010027825.1 bacterium | reverse complement strand
GGGGCGCATCCGCACATACCGGCCCGATTGGTCTAGGAGATGGGCCGAAATCAGGATTTTGGGCAGAAGATTCGGTCGTCGATTATATGCTAAGGCAGGGTGACTCGTGGGCGTTCTCGAATGCCACGGGTTTCCCTGTCCGCAAGCTTGACTGGATGATTTAACATTTAAGAGGTGATTTATGGCACTAGTTCCGTATCCGACAGAGTTCCCGAAAGAAGCACTGGCGATGGCCCTCGAGGCGATTCGTGGTGATTTACCGCCGACACAGGAAGCGGCTCATGCGGCTTGGGTGGTCGCAGGCTACGCGCTGGCTCAAACTTTGGGCGGCGGCCCCATCGTTTCATCCGGCTACCAAACCGACGAAGAAATCCTACAGGCAGCGCTCGAGCAGGAACCCCAACCTGGAATTGCTCAGGGAATTTTTCCGTGGGCGATCGTGGCGCAAATCGTTATTCGATTGATCCTTGAAAAATTTGGTGAATGAAATAATTTGATCCAGGCATGATGCCATCGACCGTGCTAACGGTCGCCCGTGATTACGGGATTCTCCTCGCCGGCAGGGCGCATGATGCGCAAGCCGGCTTTTTTATTGCCCTGATCTTATCGCAGAAAAACACGCAAAAACACGCAAAAACACGCAATTCGTAGTTGCAAAATAAGCCTGAAAATATTTTCCAGAATTTTCTAAAACTTCCCTTGACCTATTCCGAAATAAGGAATACATTAATCTCATCACCGCAGTGGTGATAGGACGAAAACAAGGAGACGACGATGAACATTCAGATTATTGATCAGGCAAGACTGAATGACGGCAGCATCTTTTTCGTAAAACTTTCCAATGGCAAGGAAACCATCGATTTCGTGAAAACTAACTGGTACATCAATGTCTGCGTTAGAAATGCCATGAATAAGGCGTTTAATCGGGGAATCGGTGGAGGTAAGGTGTTTCACGATTTTGATCAAGAGAAAGTGGTCAATTCTTACAAAAAGGCATCAATAAGGGAAATGATTCGGATTGCATTTGAGTTGCTCAAATCCTAACCCGCTGATGAGACCGGCGGCGGCCGGTCGAAACCCTTCGGGGTCCGGGACGCAATTCGCAAGCCCGAAAACTAGGAGACGATCATGAAAGAATACAAGATTGCTTATGTGATGGAATCAACAGGCGATTGGGAAATTTATGATCATTTCGAGGCCGAAAACGATGCGGCTGCAAATCAATACGCTGCCGAAAATTACGAATCCGGCTGGTATGTCCTGGATAAAAATCACAAAAACATCAACGGTGGCCGATAATAATCATCACACTAGGAGATACGATGATGCGTACTTCAGACGGATTGCAAATCTACGATCTGCAGCCAAACGCTAGCGAACTGTGGGCAGTTGCCGGCCCCGATGGATGGCAGGGGCGATTGGGCGAGATTGATACCGATAATCTGCCCGAGGGATTTCGGTGGGTGAGCGATGACGAATGGGAGCAAGCGTGCCAGCCGCCGGCGAAAAAGTTGGTTAATTCACATCAAATCTTAGCCGATGCGCTTGCCGACGCCGAGTGTGACGCCCGGTTAATTCTTGGCGAGGCCATGCGCTTGCCGACGCCGAGTGTGACGCCCGGTTAATTCTTGGCGAGGCCCGAGATAGTCTTGACGGCACAAAGGTCCGCGGCAACTGGACTCCAGGCATTGCCGACGAAGTTGACGAAAAAATTTCAATCGTAATCGGCAAATTGATTGCGGCGAAATCCGCAATTGGTGTCTATCGACAAATCAGCAACGCAATTCGATACCAAAGGAGCTGAACATGAATTTTCCCAATATCGATCCGGCAGCGATAGCTGAAGCGATTGCGCCGACGCCGACGCAATATGAAATTGAACTAGCCGAAACAATCGAAACGGCGCAACGCTTGGTGAAACGGCTAATTGACGCAAAAGCCAAGGCGCAGTTAGCGCATGACTGCTGGCACGGGATGTTTGGCAACGCGATCCCGTGCGGAGGAAATAAGCGGGCAATTCCTGGTGGATGGATCGGCACCGGGCCTAGGACAGAAACCGAATGCGGGAAATGTCAAAAATGTCACGAGAAAGCTAGCTATGCAGCCCGGGGTGCAGAGGTTGCGCTCGAATCCATGATTGAGCGCGCAGTTTCGCAGCAATGCGACATTGAGATGCTGGAGCACAGCGCTCGCATCGCCGGCGCAACATCGTCCCGCCGACTGGGCAAATCCAACATGGATTCTCGCTACGGCGGTTACCATGACTAGATTTTTCGTCACCGGATTTCTAGTCTGTCTCTGCGCCGGATTATCCGGATGCGCCGCGTCGACCCGGTCTAGTGTCGCAATAAATGCGCCGCTAGCCAACCCCTCTCATGCGTCGATTCAAATCGTAATTACCAGGTAGGAGTGTGAAGATGAGCAGCG
>RGUK01000351.1 GCA_010027825.1 bacterium | reverse complement strand
GCCGTTCTGCAGCTTTTAATCGTGACTGGAATGAGGTTTTGCGCTTACGCATCACGCATGAACAGACACGCGCCCCCTTGCCACGCGCAATAACACGCGCCATTTCTACCGCCTGGTTAAAGCCACGCCACGCATAACGCGTCCAATGCAAAGGGACCGGCACCACCACATCTACCGGAATAGTTGCCAACGGGCTTAACTGCAAGAGCAAGCGCGCTAACTGCTCGCTGGCCAGACGGTCGCCATTGAACTTTTTAAGCACCAACTGACGAAGCGGATCGGTATAAGCGCTTAGCCCAATTACCGGCAAATGGATAGTTTTGGTCACGGGAAGATATGCAGAAACAATAGGCTGCACCTTGCGCAAGCAAACAGCGCAAAACACATCTTCTGGTACAATGAGCTCCAGACAAAGCCTGCACTGATGCGGAAACACAACCTGCACCAGGGGAGCAAGCAAACGCGCCATCATCGCTTACCGCATCCTTGTGGCTCTTCCTGCCAGGCGCGCAGGAAGTCGATGACCGCCCCGTAAAAAAGCCGGTCAATAAGATTTGAAAGCGCGCCACCAAGCACAAGGGCTTCAAAGGCAACAGGATGGAAATGCAATGTCCGCCAGACGGTGTAGGCGGCAAAAGCTACCACGGTTAAACCAATCAGGCTTGTCAAAATGGTAGCGCCAATGGCATCAGTCGTTTCAAATAACGACCAACTGATGCCCCTATTCCAGGTTAAGAGAAAATTCATGCACCAGCAGGGTGCCAGCACCTTGCCAGCAAGCGTCTTGAGCGCCCATGCCTTGCTAAATCGATCAATACCCAACGCAAGAAGAAAAAGAAGTAATGCATTCATACGATCATACGCGCAGTTGAGCGCCAAGGCCTTTTACCGTTTCCGTCACTTCGTTCCATACCACGTCGATGTCGTGCTTTTCAAGCGTCCGTTCATGGCTGCTTAGCCAGAGACGGTAAGTGAGCGCACGCACATCATGCCACGATGAATTTTCAAAACAATCTACTTGTTCAATTGTGGTTATCAAACCACTTGCAGCGCGCATAGCAGCAACTAACTGCGCCGCCGGAAGCGCAAGTGGCACAAGCATGCTTAGATCGATATAGGTATCCTGGAAGCGGCTGAGCGGCTGATGACGCGGTACCATCGCAGGCGCCGCCTGCAAAAACTCACCATCCAACTCGAAGATCGCCATGTCACAGGCCGTATCGATGCTAAGCCTTGGGACAAACGCAGGATTAACTTTGCCCAGGACGCCGATATATTGACCCTGATAGGTAAGATGGGCTGTCTGGAATGGATGGTACCAGAGAGCCAAAGCATCTGTAGCCTTAGACCAGACCGCTTGCTCGGCCGCAAAGCCAAGCTCACGCAGAAGATTTATCACATCATCTTTTGCCGCGTAGAAATCAACGCTGCCACGTTTGGCAAAATAGATGCCCGCGACTGACGGCACCTCTTTAGGCGCACCGTTTACCACTGGCCATATGCGTCCGCACTCAAAAAAGCGCAACTGGTCGCGATGTACATGGTTCTCAACGATGTTTTTAAGCAACCCAGGAACCAGTGAGGTAACCATAGTCGCAAAGTGCTCAGAGATTGGATTCATCAAGGTTGCTGGTTGCGCTACCTGATAACCGATTGCGGCCAAGAACTGACTATCAGCAAGGGCATAATTTTGCTGCTCAGTCATGCGAACAGCGCGCACAAAGTAGTGTTTTATTGCCGAAACACGCTGAACCGACCTGGTGGAAAAGGGCGTGCGGATGATGAGAGGCAACTGTGGAATAATTTTATCAAAGCCAATGCACCGCACCACTTCTTCGACCAAGTCCTCTTTGATGGCTACATCCTTGCTTGCGCGAAATGAGGGCACGGTAACGGTGTATGTATCGCCTTGCTTACTCACGCCAAATTCCAGGTTGGTAAGCAGTTTGACCACCAGCCCTGCATCAAGGGGCATGCCAACGCGGCTTTCTAAAAAGGTGTGCGTCATGGTGATGATTTTTGGGGTCAGGGGCGCGCCCACCTGCACAATGCCACCAACCACGCGGTGAGCAAGGCCAGCCTGCGTCAACAAGTTGACGAAGCGCTGGCAGGCTTGCGCGGTCAACTCAGGATCCAAGGTTTTTTCAAAACGTGCAGACGAATCGGTACGCATCTTGTGGCGCTGCGCACTGCGGCGAATGGTCCCAGCATCAAACGTTGCTGCCTCAAAAAAAATCGCTGTACTTGCAGCAGTTATGCCACTGTTCGCGCCGCCTTTAACACCCGCAAGGCACAAAGGCTTGGTAGCATCGGCAATAACCAGATCGGCAGGCGTAAGCGAAATTTCAACATCGCCCAGCAACCGCATCTTCTCACCTTCGCGCGCCATGCGCACATGAATCTGCTGCTGGTCTATAGTTTGTGCATCA
>RGUK01000036.1 GCA_010027825.1 bacterium | reverse complement strand
ACCCATTTGGAGAGATGACATGGCACAAGTTGGAAGACCACCGAAACCGGTTGAGCAGAAACGTCGGCTCGGTAATCCGGGTCAACGACCTTTGCCGCATGTGGCTTCGGTGACTGCGCTTGACACGGCTGACAGGTCTTTGCCGGTTCATTTGTCGTCGGCTGGTGCGCAGGTGTGGGAGCATGTCACGGCGTTTTGTCCGTGGTTTGCTCAGTCTGATCGGCATGCATTGGTTGAGTTGTGTGACCTTGTTGATTTGCGTGCAATGCTTGTTGCCCAGATTCGTACTGATGGTGTGATGACTTCGACTGGTTCTGGGTCGATGCAAGCGCATCCGAATTGGGTTCAGGTCATTGCTTTGACTAAACAGATTCACGGTCTTATGTCTTTGTTTGGTTTAACACCTAGTGATCGTGGTCGCATTGGTTTGGGTGAAGTGACAGCGAAGAGTAAACTTCAGGCGTTGATGGAGGCTGAGAGGAAAGCCTGATGCCGGTTTATGTGTTTCGTTGTGGTGCGTGTTTTGAGGCTCGTCAGGTTGAGTCTCGCATGTCTGATGGTGTGCCTGAGCCGCCGGTGTGTGAGTGTGGTGTGGTTATGAAAAGGTTGTGGACTTCACCGGGCATTGTGTTGAAAGGTTCTGGCTGGGGTAAGGATGGTAAATAGTGTCCGCGGTGGTGGGTTGGCCGCCTAGGTTTTTAACTCCGACGACTGCGGCTGAGCGTAAGCGTGGCGATGGGGCGAAGGCTGCTGCGTTTATTGAAGCGTTGTGTCGGGTTGATAAGCAGTCGTTTGCGGCTCCGGCTGGTGATTTGATTCGTTTGTTGCCGTGGCAGAAACAGTTGTTGCAAGCGTTGTTGGCTCGACGTGTGGATGGTCGTTTGAAGCATCGGACTGCGCTTATTGGTATGCCGCGTAAGTCTGGGAAGTCGGCGTTGTTGTCGGGTTTGACTATGCGGCAGTTGGTGATGGGTGATCCGGGTTCTGAGATTTATGCGGTTGCGGCGACGCGTGACCAGGCGCGGATTGTGTTTGAAACAGCGAAGTCGATGATTCGGCTTGAGCCTGAACTTGCTGGTGCGTGCAAGATTTATCGGGATGTTATTGAGAATACGGTCACTAGGTCGATTTATAAAGTGTTGGCTAGTGAGGCTCCGCAACTTGAAGGTTTGTCGCCGTCGTTTGTGGCGTTTGATGAGTTGCATGCGCAACCGAATCGTGAGTTGTTTGATGTGTTGTCGCTTGCGTCCGCAGCTCGTATTGACCCAATGTTGGTGGCTATCACGACGGCTGGTGTGAAGACTGATGCTACTGGTCGGGATTCTTTGTGTTATTCAATGTTTCAATATTTGCAGCGTGTGGCTAATGGTGAAGCGGTGGATGACACGTTCTTTGGGGCGTGGTGGCAGCCTAAATTTGAGGGCGCTGACTATAAGGATCCTAAAGTTTGGAAGCAAGCGAATCCGGGTTTTGGTGTGCTATCTGATCCTGAGGATTTTGAGTCGGCGTTGAAACGTACGCTTGAGAATGAGTTTAAAACTAAGCGGCTAAATATTTGGACTTCAGCGCAACAGGCGTGGCTTCCTGATGGTACGTGGAAAGCATGCGCGAGCGATAGAAAGATTGAAGAGGGCACTGAGGTTGTTATTGGTTTCGATGGGTCGTTTAGTAATGATTCAACGGCGGTGATTGCTGTGACGACTGATGAGCCGCATCACATTATGACGTTGGGTTTGTGGGAGCGGCCTTCGAATCGTAATGAGGAGTGGCAGGTGCCGATTGCTGAGGTTGAGCAATGTATTTTGGATGCGTGTCGTTTGTTTGATGTGCGTGAGATTGCGTGTGACCCGTATCGTTGGGCGCGTACGATGGAGGCGTTGGATGTTGTTGTTCCGGGTAAGGTTGTTGAATTTCCGCAGTCTCCGCAGCGTATGTCGCCAGCAACGATGAGGTTTTATCAGATGGTTGTTGATGGGCAGGTGACTCATGATAATCATCCGGGTTTGGGTCGTCATGTCGGTAATGCGGTGGTGAAGCAGGATGCGCGTGGGTCGCGGATTGTGAAAGAATCTCGTTTTAGTAATAAGAAGATTGATGCTGCTGTCGCTACGATTATTGCGTTGGATCGTGCTTGCTGGCAACCGCCGGTGGCTGAGTTTGCGGAAGTTGGTTTTTTTAATGTCTAAAGTGTTGGCTCAGGTGGCACAATTGGTTGGTGCTGGGGCGTTTACTGTTGGTGCGGCGTTGGTTTATGTTCCGGCTGGTTGGCTTGTTGGTGGGGCGTTGCTTGTGATGGTTGGTATTGGATTGGAGCGCGGTAATGCTGAGTAGGGCTTTCGAGCGTCGCGCGATTAGTTTTCAGCAGGTTTTTGGTACGGGTGGGTTCTTTGGCACTTCTACTTATTCTGGGGTGTCTGTCACTCAGGATAATAGTTTGAGGATTTCGACCGCGTATGCGTGTGTGCGGTTGTTGGCTGACACGGTTTCTACGCTGCCTGTGGATTCTTATATTCGGCGTGATGGTATTCGCACACCGTATAGACCGCGACCGATTTGGTTGGATCAGCCGGATTCTGATTTGGCTACTAGCCGTGATGAGCATTTCACTCAGGTGATGGTTTCTTTGTTGCTTGATGGTAATGCGTTTGTGCGTGTGGTTCGTGACCCTGTGGGTAATGTGATTGCGTTGATTGTGTTGGATCCTAAGCGTGTTGAGGTTCGCCGCAATAAGGATTTCGTTATCGAGTATTACATTCGTGATATTGATAGGGTTTTGTCGAAGAATGAAGTTTTGCATATTACTGAGATGCGTAAGCCGGGTGCGTTGCGTGGCTCTAGTCGTATTGACGAGTTGAAGGAAGTTTTTGGTTTAACTGCAGCGTTGGATGAGTTTGCTTCCCGGTTCTTCGGTCAGGGTTCGCAAACGTCTGGTGTTATTGAAGTGCCGGGTGCTTTGTCTCGTGAACAGGCGAAGGATTTGGTTGATTCGTTTGAAGAGGGTCATAAGGGTTTGGCTCGTTCGCACAGGCCGGGCGTATTGTTTGGTGGGGCGAAGTTTAATAAAACGGGTGTTGACCCGAATGAAGCGCAGATGCTTGAATCGCGGAAGATGCAGGTTGAGGAAATCGCTCGTGCGTTCCGTGTTCCTTTGCACATGTTATCCACAGCGATTCCGGGTGCAATGTCGTATGCATCGGTTGAACAGAACGCTATCCAGTTCGCCACCTACACGATTCGCCCATATTTGTCACGTATCGAAGCGGCGTATTCAACGCTTTTGCCGCAGGGTGTGTTTATTCGTTTCAACATGGATGGCATTCTGCGTGGCGATATTCAGACACGGTTTAGTGCCTATTCGACGGGCACACAGGCTGGTTTCTTGTCGGTGAACGATATTCACAGGCTTGAGGATTTGCCACCGGTTGAGGGTGGTGACGTGTATCGCGTGCCTTTGGCGAATGTTGATTTGGCAGCTGCGGCGTTGGTCGAGCAGGAGCATCGGGTGTCGATGGCGCAGAAACTTATTAATGTTGGTTTCGATCCGGCTGAAACATTATCGGCGTTGAATCTGCCGGCGATTGCTCATTCTGGTGTGCCGTCGACTCAGTTGCAGGCGGTTGCTCAGATTGATCCGAATAGTCCGGAGAGCGTTTATGGCGCGTGACATTGTTGTTTCGGATCTTGATGACACTTTGGTTGCTGGTAATGGTGATGCGATTCCGGGTGTGCTTGATGAGTTGTTGAGTGCTCAGGCTGATGGTTATGTCGTGGTTATTGTTTCGGGCCGGCAGTTGGATAGGTTTGATGAAACGAAACAGTGGCTTGCCGATAATGGTTTGAACGTGAATGATGCTGATATTCATTTGTCTGATTTTCCACCGGGACCGAATAGTTCACGCGAGTTCAAGGTTTATAAGGCACAGAAGTTGCTTGATGCTGGTGATGTTATTGATGAATGGTTTGAGAATGATCCTGAC
Organism: bacterium; assembly: GCA_010027825.1. Next base: position 7,640 of record RGUK01000036.1, on the reverse strand, counting down.
ACGATTATTGCGTTGCAGGATTTGGGTATTGAAGTTAAGGATGCTGCCGCGTATAGGGCTGTGCGTGCGACTGGTGCACCGACGTATATGCAGCGTGCGGCTGAGGTTGGTTTGAAGTATTGGGCTGAGGGTAAAGCCGGCGACGGGTTGCAGTCGGCGACGGTGCGTGAGGCTCGATTGATGGCTCGCGGTCAAGTGTCTGACGATAAGTGGGTGCGTATCGCGGCATGGGTTGCCCGTCATCGTCGTGATTGGGAAGACGTGCCACAAAACAATGATGCTAGCCGTGACGATTTCCCCGGTGCTGGTGCGGTTGCCGCTTATCTTTGGGGTGTTGATCCGACGGTGAATGGTCAGGCTGACAAAGTTATTGCGTTTGCGCAGCGTGCTATTGGCACTCGTGTTGATGCCCGTGCTTTGGATATTGTTATGCGCCGTGCTGAAGCAACTGGTATGGATTCGCAGGAAAGGGTGAGGCGTTTCTTGGCGATTTGGAATGGTGACAAAACCGCTGACGCATCTTGGACAGCCGATAATGATTTGCTGCCTAAAACCCATGCAAGGAGAATGCAATGACGAAACGTATTGAGAAGCGCACCATTGCGGCTGAAGGTTTTCAGATTCGGGCTGTGGATAATGGTTCGGATTACATGTCGTTTTCGGGGTATGCGGCTGTGTTTGATTCACCGTCTGAACCGTTGCCGTTTATTGAGACAATTGCGCCGGGTGCGTTTAAGCGTTCTTTGAAGTCTAATAATGAAGTGAAGATGTTTGTGAATCATAATGCTGATCAGGTGTTGGCTTCGAAGCGTGCCGGTACTTTGCGTTTGCAGGAAGATTCAAAGGGTTTGTTTGTTGAAGCGGATTTGCCGCCAACAACGTATGCGCGTGATTTGTCGGTGTTGATGCAGCGTGGTGATGTCACGAGTATGAGTTTTGGTTTTTCTGTGCCGTCTGGTGGCGATTCCTGGGATGGTGGTTCAAATCGTCGTTTGAATGAGGTGCGCTTGCATGAGGTGTCGGTGGTGACGGGTTTCCCTGCATATGAGGCTACGTCGGCACAGGTTCGCACTATTGAGCATTTGGCGAAGCGTACGAATCTTGATGCTGATGCGTTGGCTCAGGCATTAACGTTGTTGGAGAATGGGCAAGAGTTGGGTGATGACCATGCGGCTCTTATCACGTCAGCAGTTGAACGTTTACGCCCAGTCAAAGACACTGCCGACACGCAGGAATCTAATAATGGTGTTGACCTTGGTATTCTTGCGAAGCAACTTGATTTGGCGTTGAAGTCAATCTAGTTCCCGGCGGCTCATTGGGGGTCGTTGGTTGGTGGTCAGCGGAGCCGCGCACCGTTTCACAAACAATCAATGAAAGTGAGTTCATCATGTCTGATGTTATTAAAAACATGATTGATGAGCGTCAGAAGGCTTGGCATCAGGCTAAGGAACTTCTGGACAATGCTTCCGCTGAGGGTCGTTCTTTGACCGCTGAGGAAGAGCAGTCGTTCGCTCGCATCAATGAAGACCTTGACCGTCGCGCTAAGACGATTGAGGACATTAAGGCTGCGTATGCTCGTGAGGAGCGTGTTGCTGCTGCTGTTGCTGACCTTGGTGGTTCGGTTGTCGAATCGCGTGGTAGCGAGAAGTCTGATGCGGATTTCTTGAACGCTCTTGCGCGTGGTGAGATTCGTTCCCACACGTTCGAGAAGCGTGCCCTTTCGCCGGCTTCGACTTCAGCCCCGGTGAAAGTTTCCGTTTATGATCAGATCGTAAATCAGGCACGGTTAGTAGGCCCGATGCTTACTACGTCTACGGTTCTTAACACGACCAGTGGTGAGAACTTGACGATTCCGGCGTTGTCTACTTGGTCAACTGCAACCCTGTCGACGGCGACTGCTGCGATTGGTACGTCTGACCCGGCGTTCTCTTCGGTCACTTTGAGCGCGTACAAGTATTCGTTCATTGTGCAGGTGGCGCAGGAACTCATTACTGATGCTGCTGTCGACATTTCTTCGTTCATTGCGCAGGAAGCCGGTAACGCTATCGGTTTTGCCGTCAATAGTGCTCTCACCACGGGTACGGGTACGGTACAGCCGAGGGGCATCGTGACCGCTGCAACTAACGGCGGTACGACTTCCTCAACCGCTACCGTGACCGCTGACGACCTCATCGACCTTGCCTATGGCCTTGACGGTGCTGCTCGTCTGCTTCCGGGTACTGGTTGGATGTTCAATGGCAAGACCCTTGGCGTTATCCGTAAGTTGAAGGCTTCAACCTCTGGCGAATATTTGTTCGCGCCTACGTTGGATGCTTCAACGCCTGACCGCCTGTTGGGCTTCCCGGTGTACGAAAACCCGGCGGTTGCTGATCTTGCTGCTGCCTCTAAGTCAGTGCTGTTCGGTCACCTGCCGTCGTACTATGTTCGCGTTGCTGGCGGTATCGACATTCAGCGCTCGGATGAGTACGCCTTCAACCAAGGTCTTGCGACGTTCCGTTGCCAGATGCGTGTTGACGGTAACCTGCCGCAAGCAACTCACGTTCGCTACCTTGTGAGCAAGAGTTAATAGGCAGCATCGTTTAGTACGCTCAGGGGCATCGACTCATCAACGGGTCGGTGCCCCTGTAGCGTTTGTTGAGAGGATTGTGAAAGGTATGGGTAATGCCCGTTCATTCAAGCGGCGTGGAAGTTCCAATGGATCCAGCGACAGCGGAAGTGTTGCTGCGTTGGGGGTGGCTGATAGAAGAAACAAGCCAAGCATTCTCTGGTATGCGAACGCCCCGTGGGCAGGAACCGGCTACGGCACGCAAACCGCGCAAGTCGTCAAACGCATCAGCCAGCAAGGCTTCGACATTGCCTGTCACGTCAACTACGGATTCGAAGCCGGAAACACCCAATACAATTTAGATGGCCAACCGTTAACTATTTACGGTTCAGGTTTCGGACAATGGCGCAACGATGCGATTACAGCGAATGCCCAACACTATGGGCAGATAACAAACAAATCGCCGCTGGTTATCACATTGTGTGATGTGTGGACTTTCGGTAAGGATGTGATTGCGGCTGATATTCCTGTGTGGTCGTGGACTCCGGTTGATCATGCACCGATTCCGCCGAATGTTGCACGCTGGTTTGAACGACCGAATACTCGTGCGATTGCTATGAGCAAGTTTGGTAAGGCAATGTTTGAGGGCGCTGGTATTGATTGTGATTATGTGCCGCATGCGTTTGAGCCTGTGTTCCAACCGGTGAAGGCATTGCAGGGTGCTGATGGTGTCACGAAGTCGCCTCGGGAGTTAATGAGTATTGGCGATGACCGGTTTGTTGTGATGATGAATGCAGCAAATAAGGGCATTGTGCCGAATCGTAAGTCGTTTGGTCAGAATCTTTTAGCGTTCAGTATTTTTGCGAAGAAGCATGATGATGCGTTGCTTTATTTGCACACGGAACAGTTTGGTGCTATGGGCGGTATTGATTTAACGAAACTTGTTAAAGCGGTGGGTATTCCTGAGCATCAGGTGAAGTTTGTTGACCAGTTCGCGTACCGTAATCAGATTCCGAATCAGATTCTTGCCGGCCTGTATTCGATGTCGGATGTGTTGTTGTCGGTGTCGATGGGTGAGGGTTTTGGTATTCCGGTGATTGAGGCTCAAGCGTGTGGCACGCCGGTGATTGTGTCGGATTGGACAGCACAGCCGGAGTTGTGTGGTGATGGTTGGATTGTTGAAACGCAACCGGATTGGGATCCGATGCAGGATTCTTGGTTTGCCACACCGCTAGTGTCATCAATTGTTGACGCGTTGGAACAGGCTTACAATTCTGGTGGCGGTCATTCACAGAAGGCTGTCGATTGGGCACAGGATTACAATGCTGATGTTGTGTTCAAGACGGGTTGGTTGCCACTATTGGAGAAACTATGACCGGCTGGTTTGAGTCGAATCGTGAAGCGTTAGGTCATCGTGAACCAGCGTTTGCGTTTCTTCGTGAGCATTTACCTGAAGCACCTGTGATTGTTGAAACAGGTTCGTTGCGTTCACCGGGCAATGTCAATGGTGACGGCAATGCGACTATGTTTTTTGATGAGTTGACGGCTGCTGCTGGTCGTGTGATTAGTATTGATTTGAATGCTGATTGTGGTTCAAATATTGAGTATCATTGTGGTGAGCAGGTTGAGTTCATGCATGGTGATTCCCTTGATGTGTTGCGCATGCTTACTGGCGAGTTGCAGAAAATTGATTTACTGTATTTGGATTCGTTGGATGTTGATTTTGAGCATGATGAGTTGGCTGCCCGTCACGCGTTGAAGGAATGCCAATATGCGATGCACATGTTGTCACGTAAGGCATTCGTTGCGGTTGATGATAATGATGGGTTTGGGCGTGGCAAGGGTAGGCTTGTGGGACAATTCGCCGAATTGAAAGGCTGGCCGCTGGTGCTTGACGGCTATATCAAGATTTGGAGTTGTGATGGCGGTCGTTAATGGTTACGCATCGTTGGCTGAGGTTAAAGCTGCTGCCCGTATCACTGACACAGTAGATGATGCTTTGTTAGAGATTGCTATTGAGTCGGCTTCACGGGCGATTGATGGGCACACTCACCGTAACTTTTATGTTGCAGGAACGTCGCTATCGACTCGTGTTTTCGCTGCAACGAATAGTGATTTTGTGTGGATTGATGATATTGCATCGACCACGGGTTTCGCCCTGGCTACTGCCGATAACCTTGACGGGAACTATTCGACAACGTGGGGCACTGCTGATTACCAGTTAGAGCCGCTTAATGGGCGTTCTGAGGGCATTTCGTGGCCTTATACAAGGATTCGGTCGACTGGTAATAAAGGTTTCCCGTATGGCTCTGATTTGGCTGGTGTGCAGGTGACTGCTCGTTTTGGTTGGTTGGCGGTTCCTACGGCTATCAAACAGGCGTGCATCATTCTTGCTGGCCGCCAGTTCAAACGCTATGACTCACCTTTGGGTGTTGCAGGGTTTGGTGATTTGGGGGCTATGCGTGTGAGTCGTGTCGACCCTGATGTGGCTAGTTTGATTGAGCCTTATGTGTTGACTCGGAATCTGGTCTGATGGCTGCCACCACTGCAACTGTTAGCGGTATCCGCACAGGTATTGCTTCAACTATTGGCACGATTAAAGGGTTGCGTACAGCGGCAACTATTCCGGATGATCCGAAACCACCTATTGCTGTGGTGCTCGCGCCAACTATCACATATGACACTGCGTTCGGTCGGGGCATGGATACGTATTCGTTTCCGGTGATGGTCATTGTTGGTCGAGTGTCGGAACGTACAGCACAGCAGTCTTTGGATTTGTTTTGTTCTCCGACGGGCGCGTTCAGTGTTAAGGCTGCGATACACTCCGACCCGACACTCGGCGGTGCATGTCAAAACGCGAGAGTTACCGAAATGACAAACTATGGGTCTGTCACTATCGGTGATGTGGAATACTTGTCAGCGGAGTTCACTATTCAGGTGTACGCCTAAAGGAAAGAAGGGTAATCGTGGCAAAGTTTGCTGCTACTAATTACAACATCAGCATCACCAATGCATCTGTTGGAACTGCCATTGATTTGTCTTCCAGCATTGCATCTGTGGAATTGAACTGGGGCTATGACGAGCTGGACATTACAGCGTTCAGTAACCCGGGTAAAGTGTCGGCTCAGGGTCTTGTCACTGGCGATATCAAGATTGATTTCCATCAGGATTTCGCTGGTGGTACTGCATCGCTTGATGCTCGTTTGTGGACATTGACAACTGCAACCACGTTGACGACGGTCATTATTAAGCCGATGGGTTCTACCGGTAGTACCGACAACCCAACGTATACGGCGACGTGCCGACCGTTGCAGTATTCGCCGGTGGCTTCCAGTGTGGGTGATTTGGCGACTGTTTCGGTGACGTGGCCGTTGGCTGCTAACGGTACTGCTCAACCTGTGACTCGGGGTACTGGCGCCTGATGCTTAACATTGACCTTGCCGTTACTCATAAAGACGGCAGCAAGTCTGATGTTGTGTGCAAAACGGTTGACTATTTGGCTTTCGAATCACATTTTGATAAGCCGATTGCGGTGCTGGAGCAGGGGCGTTTAACACATTTGTTGTGGCTTGCGTGGACTGCCGCTACCCGTTCAGGTCAAACCGATGCCGCATTCGAAACATGGGTTGACACGGTTGACGGTATCGAATCGGGGGATACTAATGATGTGCCCCCTTTGGAGAGTCCAGCGGCCATTGGCTCATAACGCATCTGGCTTATGAGTTTGGTTTAGACCCTAGGGTGGTCGCTGAACAATCCGCACGTCAACTGGTCACAATGGAACGCTACCTGCATTGGCGTAACACGCAACAGGCTGACGCGAACCGGAGGGCGAACAATGGCAGGTAATGCCGAGTTGCGGATTTCGCTGACGGGTATGGAAGAAACGTTGAAAGCATTGAAGCAGTATGACCCTGATGCACGTAAGCAACTATTTACTGCGATTGCTTCTGCGACTCGTTTGATTCGTGATGATGCGCGACGTTCTGTGCCTTCGCTTCCTGTGCCTACTGGTTGGCGTAATCAACGTGGTATGCCTAAGGGTGAAGGCTCGTGGCAGAACAGGTCTTTGACTCGTGGTGGTAAAGGCTGGCCGCCGTTCGAAGCCGGTAATGTGAAACGTCTTATCAAGTCTTATATGGGTGCGAAGCGTGTTGCTAAGGGTTCAATTATCACGAATCGTGGCATTGTTGTTAATGCTTCCGGTGAGGGTGTGATTTATGAGTTTGCTAAGAAGTCGCACCGTTCGCAAAAGTATCCGTGGATTAATTCTGTTCCTTTCGTGAATCATCTTGGTTCGATGAAGGGTGGGCGTATCATTTGGGCTGCTGGTGAACGTCGTAAAGATGAAGTGAAGACTCAGATTCTTGATGCTCTTGCGCTTGCTAACGCTAAACTTCAGACACGATTTGATGCTGTGAAGGAAGGTGATCGATAGTGCGTAAAGGCCCAGTGTTTCTGTCGGTCACTTCGAGTGCGAATCTTGCTGCCCTTGATGCAACAAATAAGAAGTTGCGTGAGGTTGGTCGTCAGGCGCAAAACACATCCTCTGGTTTCAGTAGTTTCACTAAAGGTTTAGCGAAGATTGGTTCGACGACAGCCATCATTGGTCTTGGTGTCAATGCTATTAAAGAAGCAACCGAAGCTTTCAAAACGACGGCGATGACTGAACAGTTGTTGAAGAACACTGGTCTTGCCGCATCGGTCACTAGTAAACAAATCGGTGACTTGGCAATGCAGATTTCTAACTTGACTGGTATTGATGACGAGCAGGTTCAGGCTGCTTCGAATGTGTTGTTAGGTTTCAAAGGTCTTGTTCCGGCTGGTGCACAGGCTCAATCAACGCTCGCTAATTTGACACAGGTTGCCACTGATCTTGGCGTGAAACTAGGTAAAGATCCAGCCGCTGGCGCGAAAATACTTGGCAAGGCGTTGATGGATCCGGCTAAGGGTGTTGCCGCTCTTTATCGTGCCGGTATTCCTTTAGATGCACAGTTGACTGAACGCATCAAGAACATGGCGAAAGCCGGTCAGGTTGAACAAGCGAGGGCATTGATTCTGCAAAACGTTGCCACATCGACTAAAGGTTTGGCTG
>RGUK01000350.1 GCA_010027825.1 bacterium | reverse complement strand
GCTGATTGATAATTGTTGCGTTCCTGCAAAGATCGAATGTCACGATCACGCGCGGCCAACATTTCGCGCAAATCGGTGATGATGCTGCACAAATATTTGATTTCAATGCGCGCCTGGTTGCATGCGTCAATCAAATCTGAATCGTCTAGCGCGTTTGAATCGTCAATAATCCACTGCAATTTTCTTAATGTGCTTCGTGCCGCCAATTCGTGCGGTTGCACTAACGGCACTTTTTGACTTGTGATGTCTTGCATCACTTGCATTAATGCTTTGAACTGTGCATCAGTTCTTGGGTCGATGTTCTCGGTCATCTTTAGCCTTTCGTTTGTTAGTAACTGACATTATCAGGTAGGTGTACGCAGTTAGTAGCGTTGCCAAAAACAAGTGTTTTAAAGTGACCATGCGCGCCAGCCTTCGCTGTATCGATAAATAGCTAGCGCTGAACGCATGTTGTGTTCTAAATCAAACAAATCGTCGCATGTTCTGATTAGGCCGTATGCCTGCAAATATCCGTTTGGCCAGTAACGCGATGGTTTGCACCAAAATTGATTAATTTGCATAACACCGTTTGATCCGCCATTTGGGTCATTTGCGTTGAATGCATCAGGCTGGCAACGCGATTCACGATAAGCAACAGCGACAACTGTGGCCAGTTCATGTTCAGGAAATCCGACATGTTTAGCCATGTCAAACACCGCGCCACACGCGTCAGGTTGCGTTATAGGCGTAGTTTGAACAGTTGTGCTAGGTAATGGCGCAGGCTGTTCTAGACCCTGCCAAACCGTGATCGGCGCTGGTTGCATTTCTTGTGCAGTTGGCGCTGGCGGTTTTGCCAACATAAATATTGACATGGCGCTAATAAATAGCGATATGGCTGTTTTAGTAATGACTGTCATATAGACCTACTTTCTCGGTAGGTCAACCAGCCTAGACAGATTGCGGTGCGGCTTTCGGTGATGGGCCAAAAACCGCGCTAAATGCCTGTTTTACGGCCTCAGGATCGTGCGCTAAACGCGGTTCTATTTCCACATGCCACCAATCGCCAGTCTCAAATTTGCCTGCCTGCCATGTGCCACGATCACATTTCCAACTGCGCATCAACGCGTAGTCGATCACAAGTTGAATGCCTAGCGTGTCAGCGTTTTCTAGCAGTTTGTTCATGTATGCCAGCGATATTTTGCGGCCGTCTTGCCTGCCGCGTTTTTGTTGTGCTTGCCATCTGTACGACAAATCTGTTGCTAAACCGCGCGCATGATTACTTATAACACCTGGCTTGCCGCGAACATCGCGATTTATAAATATGCCATTGTTCCACAACGATCCGTCTGAATGTTTGCAACACAATTCGACCCATTTGTTCATGCCAGCCAACGGTGCTTTTACGACTGGTTGTTGCGTAATTGTGTACGGCCTCATCGGCATTATTTTGATTGGTTGTCGTCTTTGGGTATAAACATGCACGCCAAATCAGGGTCACCAATTTTCGTTGACAAATATGCCAACAAGCCTGACATCATCGGTGTGAGCATCGCGGTCAGCATTGGATCAACATTATTTTTTGTCATCGCATAAATAAACAAACCGATTAGGCCGCCTTTAGTGGTTTGGTCACCGATTTGACGTTTTGCTTTGTTAATTTTTTTGCTCGTCATATTTGACTTACACTAAATTACGGCTCGACTGGCCCAGGTACTACTGGCGCAACAAATTCTGTGCCGTTCCAAATATCGCCAATGCCAGCGTATTTACCGCGATAGCCGTTTGTTGCGGCATTGTATGACGTGCGTTTACACAACAAACCTGCGTTTTCTGGTTGATTTTGGTAGAACTGTTCCCACGCTTCAGTTGAGCCACCAACCTCAACACCGTTATCAAGTTGCGTAACCGTCTCATCAACACCGACAATAACTTTTGCAACTTTGTTGTCGTAACCAATAAATGCGTAGTGTGCCATTATGACCAACTCACGTTTCCGCTACCTGCAGTAATAGTTGCGATTGTGTTTGCGCCTGATGTTGTTGTGCTACCCGTTAAACCAGCACCAAAAGTTATCGTTCCGCTTGATGTTGCATAAACTAAAACTACGACGCCGCTTCCGCCGTTTCCGCCGGCGCGTGTTGAGAAATTGCCGCCGCCGCCGCCGCCGCCGCCTGTATTGATAGTTCCGTTAGCCGCTAACGTCGTGGTCGTTCCGGCGTTTCCGCCGCCGCCCGTTCCGCCCAATCCGTTATTTCCGCCGCCGCCGCCACCGGCTCGTGCAACGCTGTCATAACTAAAAGTTAAACCGTTGCCGCCTTTTTGTGCGGTCGTTCCGCCGACTTGACCAGCACCGCCGCCGCCGCCACCTAGACTTGCGTGGCTTTCGCCTGCGTATCCTTGCCCTGTCGTGCCTGCCGCACCGAGACCGCCGCCTTGTGCGCCGCCGCCACC
>RGUK01000349.1 GCA_010027825.1 bacterium | reverse complement strand
TGGACATTGCTGAGATTGAGAAAGTGATGCTTGAGAAGAAGATTGCTGACCATGAGACGGCGGCAGATTACTGGCAGTGGATGAAGCAAGCAGCAGCGCCCACTCCCAGTGCTTTCCCGAAGCCTGTGATGCAGCAATTTGATACAACTGGTTTTATGAAGAATCCAATCGTGGCGGCAAGGGATGCTGCTCACCAAGCTCTAGCCGAGCTGCGTGGCAACCCCCGTCCTATTGGCCTGTAATACAAAATGGGGCTTTTAACTTTTAGTCGGAGAATGATATGGCTATAGGCGGCGGCATCATTCCAGTTTCGGGTAGTTCACAGTACAACGAGTTGACCTATGTCACTCGCCGTGCCTTCATCCCGAAAATGGTGGTGCAAATCTACAACTCGACACCACTAATGGCGGCGCTGATCGCAAATAGTCAGCAGGCTTCCGGCGGTGTGTCCTCGGTGACTGTCCCCGTTCAGGGCGCACAGTTTGTTAATGCTCAGTGGTCTGACTACTCTGGTTCGTTCGCTCAACCGAGCGTTCAGCAGGGTGCTTACAACGCTGAGTTCAACCTCAAGCTGATGATTACCCCCGTGCCGTTCCTCGGCATGGAAGGTGCAGTTCAGCAGGACTACGCTATTGTCCCCCTGATTGAGGCTCGTATGAACGATGCGACCAACGTCATGCTGGACGCAATGGCTTACAGCCTGTACAACAACAGCACCAACACTCAGCAGTTTACCGGACTTCCCGCAGCGATTTCCGCTACCGGAACATACGGAAACATTGACCGTGCTAGTTACACTTGGTGGCAGTCCAAGGCTTATGCCGCTGGTTCCGTTAACCCCACCCGTCAGAACCTGCTCCAGTACATCTCTGGAACTGTGAAGAACAGTGCAGAAGTACCGAGCTTTGGCGTGTGCGGATTCGGTACTTGGACTCTGCTGGCTCAAGACTTTGTCGGTCAAGAGCAGTACGTCATCACCCCCGGTTCAGCATTTACCAGCGACCCCAACGGCGCACAAGCAGCTTTCCGTGCCTTGATGGTTGCCGGTGTGCCTATCTATCCTGATCCCTACTGCCCAGAGGGAACTCTCTACCTGATTAACAATAACTACCTGTCGCTCTACATCCACGAGCAGGGTTCGTTTGCGTTCACGGGCTTTGAGTCCACACTCCCCAACTGGCAGATCGGTTATGTTGGCGCAGTGCTGATGATCGCAGAACTCGTATCCACGAAGCCCAAGTCAATGACTGTGGTGACTGGTTACAACTACCTCAGCCTGTAAGGAGAATAAAACATGGCACTCGCCCTTAACAAAATTATTCTCGCTGGAGCCAACGCTAACACCGCTGGTGCTTACTTCCAAGCTGGCTCTGCAAACGTAGCCTTTGGAAACTCCACCGTGTTGACCGCCGGAACCTACTACATTTACCCCACGGCAAACGTAGTGATTCAGGTGAACAACAACACCAACGGAGCAGCATTTGCTAACGTGTTTGCCGCTAACGCTGGCGCTTTCCTCGTGTCCGATGGAATCAACGTTCGTCTGAACAACTTTTCTGTCAACACCAACGCCACTGTTAACTATGTAACCGTGAACCCGCTTGGTAACGCAACCGGTCAGTACAACACCTAAGGAGAACTGACATGGATGCAAACGCCGTAGCCACAAACTACCCTGACGAGTTTGGTAATCGTCGCCTTGCCCTAAAGCAGACTGTCAGTCTTGCTGCCACGGGCGATGTAACGACCCTTGTCGTTCAGGAGGCAACTAAGTTCATCGTGCGGCGCATCACCCTGTCTAACTTCTCTGGCTCTGCTACAACGACAAACGTAGGCGTCTTCACCGCTGCTAGCGGTGGAGGCACTGCGATTGCCGCAGATCAAGCCCTAGGAGCAACAGCGGTTGCAGGTAAGTTTGACGACCTGACGCTTGCTACTGGTGCAAATGAGAACGTTCAGACGGCTCGTGTGTTGTATGTAAGAGTATCAACCGGCAACGTAGCAGTAACCTGCGACATTGCTCTGTACGGCGACATTGTCGCCCTGTAAAGGCCACTTATCAGCCCCGGTGGGAATGGATGCCCGTTAGAGTGAGTAATCACTCTTTCGGGTTGAAGTTCTAAAATAATGGAGTCTCAATGGCAACGCTGTCAGGTTACATTACAGAAGTGCGGCGCTTGCTCCACGACGCCAATGGAAACTTTTGGTCTAACCAAGACCTAACCGCATACATCAATTCTGCCCGTGAGAGAACGGTGCGGGATACTGGTTGCTTGCGCTATATCCGTCAGGTCAACCTTTTACAGAACGTAGAAACATTTAATCTCAATGACCTTCCCAACGGATACTTGGGTAGTGTTACAGTTACGAGTGCCGGGTCAGGCTACACGACAGCACCTACGGTCACAGTATCGTCACCAAGCTCTGCACT
>RGUK01000348.1 GCA_010027825.1 bacterium | reverse complement strand
TCGCGGTGTGGTGGAAATCGAAGTAGCGCGTGGCGTCTTGGCGGAGATCGATGAACGGTACGCCGAGCTGACGGAGCGGCCCGATGTCGACGATGTGATGATGGCGGCCTGCCAGGCCGGGCTGCCCCGGATTGATGATCTGCCCTGGTCCATGGTAAGGGGCGCCAGGTTGGGTTGGTAGGGCGCTGCCCGCGTAAAAGCGGACATAGCCGTATGTCTGGTGGTTGAGGATGCCCAACAAAACTAGTGTGTGCCAGGGTGCATTAGGCGCGTTACGCGGATCCATAGCGGTGCAGGTAATGCAAGCGAGCAGATCAATGAGCTGGCCTACCTCGGCAATAGTTTCCATATGTGCTTCGCTTAGGCCAAACCGATCTTGCCAGATAATGTAAGCATCGCTGCCTTTGCCTAAGGGAATGAGTGCTTGGATGAGTTGGTGCACGATTGCAAAGTCCAAGGAGATTTCTTGCTTCCAGAGCAGTTGCATGAGTGCATGTCCCAGCGCGCCGCAAAAGCCGCCGATCAATAATATTTTCTCGCGGTCATTGGCTGTAAGCGCTGCACGCTTTTGCATGGCAGCAAGTGTCTCTTGGTTGCAGAGGCGCGCTATGTCAGCAGGATTTTTGATTCCTGCCTTGATGTACTGGGTAATGAGGGCTGCGGTTTCGCGCGCAAAGGTTGCTGCATCCGTGGTGCTGTAGGTTGTTTGTCCGCTGGTTGATCTCAGTCCGTCCAGGTGTACGTTGCCAAACTTGAACAAGGGGTCACATGAACCCGTGTGAAAATTAACGCCCAGATGGATGATCGGACTATAACCGGTGAGTTTTTTAGCCAGGAGTGCGTGACCACCTTCGTGTGCTAGGGTGCCGGCAACCCAGGACGAGTATTCCTGGGCGACGTTAAGCACGAGTGCGGCTGGAGTCAGCTGAGCCCGGAAGCTGCGTTGTACATCGTCTGGGGCGCTGATGTAAGCTGAAATAGCAATAAGAATTAATGAGCAGACTTGTTGCCAAAGCATGAGATCACGAGGTGGTGAGGAATTTACCCAGGATTTTCTTTTTGCCCTCTTTGAACAGCGCGGTTACGTAAAAGTCATTGTCGGGGGCTTTTTCTACCTCCGTTACAATCCCGCGGCCAAACTTCTGGTGCATGACGGTTTGGTTTTTGTACCAAGGGGCCGCTGTTTTAGCAGCCGGGCTGGTATAGGTTCCGCGGGTTTGTTCAGTGCGGGCAGACGCAGGGCGGGCGTAGCCACCAAGGCCACTCATCCAGGCGCTTGGCGCTGTTTGGGCTGCGGGCCGTGGGGTAAAAATGCGTGGCAGGCTACCACTGACCCATTGCTCAAGCGCGCTGCGGAGTTGATAACGCGGCACCTGATCAAGGTCCATATCGGTGACCAGGGGCTTTGGGATTTCGCTCAAGAAGCGCGAAGGCGCTTGATCAACGAGTTGGCCAAAGGTGTAGCGGGTGTTTGCGCTGGACAGGATTAAATGTTCTTTGGCTCGCGTCATGCCGACGTACATCAACCGGCGTTCTTCTTCCAAATCTTCGTGGGCGTTGAGTGATTTTTGGCTCGGCAGTAGGCCCTCTTCCAGGCCCGTCATAATGACGGTATCAAATTCAAGCCCTTTGGCGGCGTGCAACGTCATCATCAGAACGGCGTTAGGGGTTCCCTCAGCCTCAGCAGCTTCTTGCAGGAGCGCCACCTCGTGTACAAAGGCTTCAAGCAACGTGCCGGTCAATGATGCGTTGGCGTTCTTATGCTCGAACATGCCAAGTGCCTGGAGCAGTTCTTGGACGTTCTCTGTTTTTGCCTGGGCATCGCGCGCGTCGTAAGAAGCGTTGATGAAAGAAAAATATTCGATGTGCTCGATGATCTGCTGCAGCAGCACGCTTGGTTGATGCGCAGCATCAAGCGTTGCATACAGTCCCAAAAAGTCTTGTACTGCGCGCTTCTTGGTTGGCGTGAGGGTGCTGGTTGCATTATCGCTCATGAAGGCGAGCACCTGACGAAAATCCATGAACGGTTGCTGTGTCCAGGCTTTAAGCAGATCTTCCTCAAACACCGTGTGTTTAGGCCCCACACAGTCGACAAAATCTTTAATCTGACGGTCAGCGCCCTTCTTTAGGCTAGGAAACCACTTGAAGGGCAATCTCGGAACCAATTCGTCAACGAAAAAGGATTCGAACACAGACATGGCAGCTGTGGGACAGTCTTTGGTAAGCTTTAGAGGTGGTTCTCCGATGCTATTCGAGTTCATTTTGATTTTTAATAAGTATTTATCGTCCACCCACTGGTTTATGACAAATGCTTCATGATAAAACGGCTGTGCCCCTAGGTGAGCTGGTCGTTTAAACACCTCGGTGATTCGATCATACTGTTCAAGTTCAAGTTTTGGCTTGGAGTTTGGCAAGACCGGCATAGCCGTGA
>RGUK01000347.1 GCA_010027825.1 bacterium | reverse complement strand
TGGCCGTGCCATACGAAGCTTTAGCGAAGTATGGCGGAGAGGGTGAGATTCGAACTCACGATCCCGTTTTCACGGGATGACGGTTTTCAAGACCGTTGCATTCAACCACTCTGCCACCTCTCCACGGAAAAACCTAAGCTATCTTGCTCCCCCGCGCTCACGCAGACAAGATGCCAATAAACTAGCTCGATTTAAGCCTTCGACAAGCTCAGAACAAGCGAAGCGAAGGAACCTGCTTAGAAGACTGGCCGCGTCATACGACGACGTCCTCCGTAGCTTTGGCGTAGGAGGAAGCTTTAGCGAAGTATGGTGGAGAGAGAGGGATTCGAACCCTCGATCCGGGTTTCCCCGGATACTCGCTTAGCAGGCGAGTGCTTTCAGCCACTCAGCCACCTCTCCGCGGTAAAAATGCGCCCAAGAGGAGTCGAACCTCTAACCTTCAGATCCGTAGTCTGATGCTCTATCCAGTTGAGCTATGGGCGCAAAATTTTGTGGTTTTCTAAATCTTTTGATGTCAAAGTTGAGGGTAGTATATGATAGATCGCGTGTTTTGTCTCGTTTTTTCTGCGTATTTTTTAAAAAGGGTGTCATGGCCACCACGATCGAGCTCAAAGTAATCCCCCAGGCAGGCAAACAAGAAATCGCCCAGAACGCTCAGGGAGTAGTTACCTGCCGCCTAAAAAGCGCCGCTGAAGACGGGAAGGCAAACGCTGAGCTGATTAAGTTGCTCGCTAAATTGCTTCACATTCCCCAGGCAGATATCCGCATCTTGGTAGGCGCTACCAGTCGTAAAAAGACACTAGTAATCGCAAGTCTTGATAAAAAGACCGTTTTAGAGCGTTTAGGCATTCAGCAACAATTATCATTGCAAGGGTAGGAGCACGAGTTATGCCACTCTTCCGCTGGAATGGTATTGATAAGACCGGAACCTCACAGCGGGGCGTGCTGCAAGCTCTGGATGCGATGCACGCAGAAAAAGCCCTTATGCAACATATGCGCACTGCAGCTACTGGACCAACCATCACCATCGGTTTCGCAGTTGTGATCAGCCTGGTTGCTTTTTCAGTCCTCCTACCGCAACTAGGAAATCTATACCGGCAGTGCAACCTGCCCTTGCCCCTACTCGTCAGCTTTTCCAGCAAGCTTGTTAGCCTGCTAACACTGCGAAGTGTGCTTGGCATGGGACTAGGCCTCAGCGTGTTGGCTGCAGGAATCAAGCATTATGCTCCACCACTGGGCATCACGCATTGGCGCCATGCGAGCACTGCCGCGGTACAGCAAGATATTATGCGTTGGGTGAGCATCATGCGAGCTTATCTGGAAAGTGGCACCCCCCTGTTGGAAGGATGCCGTCAAGCATCCACCCTTGCAAAAACAACTATCGCACGCAGGTTGCTCGATGAGTGCATCGTTGCCCTTACTCAGGGGCGCTCGCTAAGTAGCGTCTTAGAAGAGGAAGAAACAAACAACAGCAGCGCCGCGCTGGCTCTCTTAACGCCCCTCGTGCGCGCTGGAGAAGAAAGCGGCAATCTAGCGGCTATGTTAGCTCAGGCGGAAGACGAATTATCGTTGGCCCTTAGTCATCAAGCAGATCGCTTTGCTCACATTGTTGGCCCCCTGCTAACCGTGCTCGTTGGCTTATGCGTTGGGGGCCTATTGTTGATGCTTTACCTGCCAATTATGCAATTGGGATCTATCATTCGCTAAGGGGCGTCGGGAATGGAGTCTAATGCTTTCAAGAGTGCACGCTGTTTATTAGCTAGCAAACGGCTATCCTGGGGGGAGGTGCGGACAAGCTTCTTCAGGAGCTCTTTCACCCGAGGCACCGAGCCAATAAACTCCCTATCCTCCTCCACCTGCCTGAGAATGTGGTGCGGGTAACATGAACAATTCCCAAGACTTCTTTTCATCTTCCTACGGATAATACGAAATTTTTTTAGTTCCGCCGACATCCATTCGCTCTTTGAGGAACACTCGCTCCCTGCGGAGAAGGAAGAGCCGAATTCCCAGAGAGGACTGGCGTCTTCGTCTGAGTCAGACGTACTTGTTTCTGGATTGGGCAAGACCGCTAAGCTCGCAAATCGTGCGTCTAGAGCGTCACTCAGAGCATCGTCATCGCACAGCGCTTCCCAATCAGCAACTTCTGCATCCAGAGGGGCACTAGCCCCAAAGATGTTATTGGTTGGCGCCAATGCAAGGCATAGCACAAATATTTTATGCATTTTCATAATTCAACGTCCTCTTCTAAGCTGTCTACTGGAGATACGAGCAATAACAAGCGTTGGTGAATGGCCTCAGCAACGCTTTCTTGTTTCTTTGCCTGCGCAAAAAGTAGCAATTGCTCAAGCTGCTCCCGACTAAACCAAGCTCTTTGCAAAACATCATTCACAAGGCGCAGATCACCCCCTGCAATAAACCCCTTAATAAGCGCAA
>RGUK01000346.1 GCA_010027825.1 bacterium | reverse complement strand
TGATCGGGTGATAAACCGCGTATCCGATGCGCCCGCACCAAATCATCATCGATCAGGGCACGAATGTCGGCATCACTCAACATCTCGATCTTGTTGATCTCATGCGAGGTGCGAAAACCATCAAAAATATGCAAAAATGGCACGCGGGTCTTGAGCGTGCTGGCCTGCGCCATCAAGGCAAAATCCATCACTTCTTGCGGCGAATTGGCAAATAGCATGGCCCAACCAGTAGCGCGGGTCGCCATCACATCACTATGGTCACCAAAGATCGATAAACTGCTGGTGGCGATGGTGCGAGCAGCAATATGAAAAACCGTGCTGGTCAGCTCGCCCGCAATTTTATACATATTGGGGATCATGAGCAGCAACCCTTGGCTAGAAGTAAAGGTGGTGCACAGCGAGCCAGTTTGTAATGCGCCGTGTAATGCGCCTGCTGCGCCACCTTCAGACTGCATCTCTTGCACCAATGGCACCGACCCCCAAATATTCTTAATCTCGCTGGCGCTCCATTGGTCTGCCAATTCGCTCATGGGTGAGCTAGGCGTAATTGGGTAAATGGCAACAACCTCGTTGGTCTTATAAGCGACATACGCCGCCGCCTCATTGCCCTGGGGCGCATCTTTGCTCTGCTGGGCGGTGGCAACCACCTCAAGCTCCTTGACCGCAACGCCACGGACATCTTTAGAGGTGTTTATATTTACCACCGGCGCCTGGCTAGCAAAGCGCTGGCTAAACTCAATTAACACCCCATGCACCCCATCACGTTGGTAGTGCTGCAAGGTATAATCTTGATGCTGGCTCCCATCTTGATGGCGCCCCCGAGCTCCCTTTTCCATCAAGGCAAAGTGTTGATTCATTCTGCGCATCATCCGCTCGGACTCTTGGAATACTTCGTCGAACAACGAAGGCCGCGCCGCTGGCGCTAGGCAGAGCATGCAGCTGGTAAGAAGAAGTGTACGTTTGTTCATCAGGAATCCTTTCGAAAAAGAACACCATACCGAATAGCTACCTAGCTCTAGTCTAATCAAGCATCCAGCCTTGTAAATAGCCCCCCTCGTCAACTGCCGCAAACTTCTACGGCTGAACAAGCGCGGCAAAGCCTGGCTGCAAGTCAGCAAAGGTCTGCTCCAGCTGGGAAGAAATAACCTTGGTATTGTTGATTAATTCAAGGAAATTAGTGTCTCCCTGCCAGCGAGGCAAAACATGAATATGGAGGTGCGATGGAATGCCACCGCCACCTGCCAGACCCAGGTTGATCCCCACGTTGAATCCTTGGCAATTGATTGCTTTTTGTATGACAGGCATTGAGAGAGACAAAACCTCCATCATTTCGCTGCGTACATCAGCTTCCAGATCGTGCAATTCAGGCTTATGAGCAAAAGGCAGAATCATAACATGGCCAGGATTATACGGGTACCGGTTTAACATAACTGCACACCTAGAAAAACGGCGCAAAATGAAGTGCTTTCCGTCTTCTGATTCGGCAAACTGCTGGCAAAATACGCACCCGTCCGCCCTCAGCCCCGTACGGTCATGCACCGATTCTTTTCCCGTGACATAGCTGTGGCGCCAGGGGGCATACAGCAAATCTCTCATGCTATGCCAAACTTGGTTTTAATGAGGCCTTGAAATGATGCTTCGCTCATGCCGCCTTCAACACGCTCAACCTCTTTGCCGTCGCGAATGAGCAAGAAAGTCGGCACTGCCGTAACTTTTTTTCCTCCAATGCCTTGCAAGAGAACGCTGAAAAGATCACCATCTTTCTGAGCATTATCAATATTATATTTCACAAAAGAGACCTTGCCAGCAAACGATGCCGCCAACTTATGGACTACAGGCAGCATTTGTTTGCACGGGCTACACCAGGTAGCGAATACATCAACTACGACGGGCCCTGCAGCGTTTAAAACAAGCTCATCTAGCTGCTCCTTGTTCGTGATCTCTACCACGTGCGCGCTCTCAAGTTGTTCCTCTGCTAGCTGGCCCTTTGCTGGCGATTCAATCTTTGGCGCAACATACCCCAGTTTTTTGAGGCGCTTAAGCGCTTGCAATGCTGCTTTGCAACCATCGCCCGCTGCGGTAATTGCCTGCACAAACTCGCTGTCGCACACATCGCCTACTGCATACACACCGGGAATAGCTGTCTCTTGATGATCAACAAGCTTGATAAAACCACGCTCATCCAGATCAAGCTGATTTTTAAATAAAGCGGTATTTGGACGAGAACCAATCGCAAGGAAGACCCCGCCTACCGGTAACTCCCGACGATTACCTTGGCCATCAACAAGCACTGCTGTCGTAGCAACGCCACCATCGCCAAGAATTTCCTGAACCTGATGCTGATACAATACCTGGACATTATTTTTGGCGAGCACTCGGTCGCGCGCTTGAAGGTCCTTCGTGCGAAATGCGTCTTTGCGAATAGCAATATAGACCGTCTTTGCAAGGCTCGATAAATAC
>RGUK01000345.1 GCA_010027825.1 bacterium | reverse complement strand
ACCAAGGAATCTACCCGATCTACCCTTTTAAAGGTGGCGCCTGTTAACCCCAGCACTGAGCTATATGAAGCAATTGCATCATCCATGTCTTCTATTTTTCGTTAGCGTGCGGCCTTGGCCTGTACAGCCTCTTTGATGCGCACTGCAGCAGCGGCCGGATCAAGTTTGCCACCATCAAGCACTAGATCGTACTGCACATCCCAATGCACCTGGTCGTAGTGGCTGCGCGCGTGGCCTTTAGGGGAGGTACCGCGTGCAGTCTCACGTTCTTCTAGCACCGCCAGCGGAACATCTACTTTGACCCACAGAGACGGAAGATCGCGCAGCTGAGCGCGCAAGTCATCAATCCATTTTTTCTCATACGCAATGTAATCGACAATCACACAATTCCCCGCTTTGGCGTACGCCGCAATAGCAGCATTCATGCCAGAAACAACGCGCTGACCAAGCACGCCCACATGCAAGGTTACAACGGTATTGCCGTGCGCATCGCTTGTTGTTTGCACCCAGCGGATGGGGTTGGTGGCCTGCCAATACGCAAGATTAGAAGCATCAATGTCAGGCATAGGCCCATCGAACAATGAATCTATGCCAAGCTTAATCCAAAGCTGGGGCATCATAAGGCGCTGGAATGCTCGCTGGATCGAACTTTTTCCTGCAGCGGATGGGCCATTCAAAACAATCACTATTCCTACTGCAGACCTGTTGGGTGCACGCCACTCGGACTCCATGAACCGGTAGTAGAAGAATATATCCAGTATGCCCAATAGACCGAAGAGAAGAAAAACAACCCATTTTTTCATCAGCGTTACTTATCAAACTTGATTTCTACACTCTGCGCAACCTGACCGCTATCGCTGCTCGTGATCACCAAAGCCCGTTCTGCGCGAGCAAAGCGCAAGCCATGTTCTTTAAACGCCTTGACCACTTCGGTGCGGATAGCAGCAGCAATCTCCCACTGCTCTTTGACGCGCCGCGCACTAATAAAACCACGCAGCAAAAACACAAACGCGTTTTCTTCAAACTCTTCTAACCGTGTTACCACTCCAGGAACTTTGAGGATAAGAGGATGCGCTTGCACTACACCATAGAGAATCCGCCGCGTCAGTTCTGGATCGCAGGAAGGGTCGACGCGCACATTCACTTCAAAGCCAATTGAATAACGGCCATGGCCCCAATTGATAATCCACTTGGATACCAAGTCCCGGTTGGGAATAATGACGGAGTGGTTCTTTGAGGTGATGATGGTGGTAGACCGGGCCGCAATTTTATGCACCGTGCCCTGAATGGTATCAATCTGCACGTAGTTGCCGATTTCTAACGGCCGCTCAATGAGCACAAAAATGCCAGACAAGATGTCGGCCCCAATATCTTTGAGCGCAAAGCCAAGGGCGATACCAAACGATGCACCGACATACAGCATGAACTGTTGGAGGTGGATAGCAATCAAACCGAGGATGATTGCTATAAAAATAATGGTGTAGTGGCATATGCGGGAAATAGTATTCTGTATGCCTGGCTCCGACCGCAAGATATCAAACAGGCGGGTAAGAATAAAACGGTGCGTGATGGAAGAGATGAAAAATCCAGCGGTGATGAACATGCCCAGAATCATGAATTGCACAAAGCCGATCTTGTGATCGAGGCTGATCTGCACCACCCATTGCTCAGAGAGCGCTTTCCAGATATCGGCAGGGCTATACACAAAGCCCCAAATGCGTGAAACGAGCAGGAATGTTACAAAAAGAAGCACCAAGAAAGAGAAAATGACAAAGAAGCCGTAGTACGCCTTGGCGTGTTCGAATTTATCGATGAATTCGTCTTCATCTTCCTTCATAAACAGAAAGACCGCATAGCGTCGAATAAGATGATGCGCGCTGAAAAGAACATACACCAACATGATCGAACCGGGCACTGCGAAGGCCAAGAACCACGCCATGTTGGAGTAGCCAACGTAAGGGTTGGAAAGAACAAAAAGGCTCATCATAAAAAAGAAGACGGAATAATAATGCTTGTCGATCTTGCGCTTGATCATGATCAGAAAACTGGTGGTCGAGGGGATATGCCGCAGGATGTCCTCTTTGTTGAAGAGGAAGGCCACCACCAAAGCAGTTATCAGTGAGTACGCAGCAAGGATCAATGTTGAAAATTCCGAATGCGCGCCATCAGTGTAAGAAACCAGCGCCAAGCGTAGCGGAATAACAACAGCAGTGGCATAACAGAAAATGCTAATGAGCAGCACAAAGCGGTTTTGAAACTTTATCAGGTGCATAATTACTTTTGCTTCATCAGTGAACCACAGGGATGAACGGATCCTAGTTATAGGCTCATCGTTGAGGTCTTCGCACGAGTCGCAAATAGGCAAAAGCGTTCTGTGTAAAAAATCTCGAATCGCTAATTTAACTCGCGTGTGTTTCTCAGAGTAAAAAGGCGACTTCCATCCTCGGAACGCTGGACTCT
>RGUK01000344.1 GCA_010027825.1 bacterium | reverse complement strand
CAGCCCTAGTCCTCGCCCCAGAACCGCGCTATGGCTCCGTCATCATCGACGCAGTCAGGCGAGTCGCTTGCAGGGGCAGCGTTTATAGCAACAACCCACATCCACGACCGATTTTGGTTATCAAACCATTTGCGAAGTTCCCTATTCCACGCACTGTGAACTGAAGTGAACCACTCCACAAAGCCACCTTCCTTAGCCCTACGCAATGAGGGGCTTTGAAAATCTTTGGCTAAGGAAGCAATTTCAACTACCTTGCCCTTTGCAAAAGTAACTTCGTAGTCGCCTAGGCAAATGGCACCATTCGCAGGCACCGGCTCGCTCGTGACACTAGAGCGCTCCCACCACCGGCACTGTTCGAATGAAATCCACCTCCCATCTGCAGGTTTATGTTCCTGCACTGCTACGGAACAGTCAGCGTCGAAGGCCCAATGGAAAATATCCCCTATGGGCTGGCTCATGGAATCTTTTGACGCCCACGTTGAGATCCAAGAAGGATGAGCTTGCATAGCTTCAACGCATCCATCACGCAGCTGAAAGGTAACTTGTCCTTCATCAGCCATGACCGAACCAGTAAACGGCACTCCTTTGCTGTGAATAACCCAATATCCGCTCATTTTGCAAAAATAAGATCCCATGGTGGTTGATACCAGGGTACGATCAGATGCAACTAACAAGCCAGATGTTGATACAATAGCCAGAGCTGCGACCATTTTTGTGGCGGATAAAAACAGTTTCATGGGCACTACATTGCCTTTCTTAGTGAGAAATTGTTGCTGCGCATAACGCGGAGCAAACAATACCAGAGCACTCAGAAAAATCAATGTGGCAGCCAAACAATAGTTGCTTGGGTTTTGTACAGTATTTTATCTTGCGCCCGGCGATAAGAATGGTAGCGCATGTCACAAATGGTGCAGTCATTGTTGGTCAGATCGAGATTGCTTGGCAAAATGCCTGCATCAAATAACTGCGTACGATTGAAAGAAATATTATCGAAAAACAGCTTACCATCGCGCTCTTGGACAAATGATTGCACCAGAGGCGAAATGAAATCTTCTTGCACCTGATAGCAGCACACCTTGCCCGCAGGTCCAAACCATACACGAATACGCTCGGCATCTGCTCCATGATCTTGCACAAGTTGGTTGACCACACGCGTCCCAATGCCGCCTAAAGCGCCACGCCAACCGGCATGCACAGCGGCAACTAACTTCTTATCGGGCGCATACAAAACGATAGGCAAGCAGTCAGCGGTAAGAACCGCAATACCAACGCCCTGCAATCCAGTTACTAGAAAATCACCTTCATGTTTTCTGATATCCACTCCCCCCGCGGCTGGCTTGTCAATAACACGCCCTGCCGTCCCATGCACCTGGTGATTGATGACTAGCCCATCAAGCCCCAAGCGACTCGCCAGCCCACAAGCATCAAGGCAAAACGCTTCCTCATCTTTATGAGAATGCGGGAAATCAGCAGCGGTTCCAAAAAAGACTTGCGGCTCCATACCTATTCCTTTCAGCTAGGCGACGTTAGTTGCTGGCAGTATATCACAAAAAAAGGGCGCCCATAGGGACGCCCTTTTCCGACCAAGAATGGTCTTGTATCTCTTGCTTAAGTCTTTTATGCCGCAGGCGCTTCTTCCTCAGGAGCCTCTTCTTCAACCACTTCTTCTACTACCTCTTCTGTTGGCTCTTCTTCAGAGGCTTGATCAACCATCTCCTGTGTTGGTTGAACCACTGGAACAGGTTGGTCAGCAACAAGCACTGCAGGCTGCGCAACTGTTGCAGGTTGCACCGCGGCTGCTGGCTGAGCAACAGCTACAGGCTGACCAGCAGTGGCTGCCGGTTTAGCTGCTTTTTTGGCACCTTTGACAGCTTTCTTAGCTCGCTTAACGACCTTTCTTGCCGTTTTCACTGCTTTCTTAGCCGTTTTGACCGCCTTCTTGGCTGTTTTTGCAGCTTTCTTTGCAGCTACCTTGGCTGGCTTTTTACCAGCAGCTACTGGCTTCTTTCCAGCTTGAGCAGTTTTTGCCGCCGCTACTGCTTTTTTAGCAGCTGTTTTTGCAGGCTTTTTAGCTCCTGGTTTTGCAGCGCCCGTTGCAGCTTTCTTGGCGGCCGCTCTTGCTTGTGCCTTTTTAGGAGCCTTTTTGACAGCGGCTTTTGCCTTGGCTGCAGCTTTCACTTTAGCACTACGTGCTGGCGCAGCTTTCTTTTTATGAATAACTTTGCCTGAAGCATCTTTCTTAACGGCAGCAGCTTTAGCCTGCTTTTTAGCTACTTTTGCATTTATTTTTTTTGTCTTCTTAGCAACGGTGCGGGTAACAACCGCAGGCTTTACAGGAACTGGCGTTATCGATACCACCGGTGCAGCACCAGGAGTAACTGACGGCGTCACCATTACTTGAACCAATTTGACTTCGTTGCAGTAAATTTCGCCGTTCAAGTCGATTAAGAATACCGTACC
>RGUK01000343.1 GCA_010027825.1 bacterium | reverse complement strand
TGTATCGCTTGCGTCCGTGGACCGTAATTAGTCAATTATGCAAACGCTACGCACGTCCTTTGGTGGGCATTTTCTTAGCTGCATTGCTAGTGCGGCTGCTCTTCTTTTTCTTTTTTCTCATCGATAATCCCTGCCAGCTTCTGTTTGACAGTGGCCACTATCACGCCATGGCTCTGCACTTGCTCAAACAAGGTGCTTTTTGCGACGTGCAAGGCGTGCATGATTTTTATCGCTTGCCCGGGTACCCGTTCTTTCTTGCCGCATGCTATTGGTTGTTTGGCCCCTCACCGGTGGCTGCGCTGCTGGTTCAACTGGTTCTTGCTGCCTGCATACCGGTACAGGTGTGGTACCTAGTCCAGAGCATAATCAAAGCGCGTACCTGGCCTGCGTGGTGGGCAGCTGGCATCGCAGTGCTGCACGCGGGCCTCGTTATTTTCAGCGGACTGGTAATGACGGAAACACTCTTCACCCTGTTGTTTCTTGGCGCCTTGCAAGCTGTGGTAGCGCTATGGCATGCACCTGGTTGGCGAGCTGCAATGTTGGCAGGCTTGTTATTAGGGGCATGCAATTTGGTGCGTCCACTCGTATTTGTGCCCTGGGTGGTTGCGCTTTTGCTCGCGGCACTGCTTAACGCCGCATGGCGCCACCGGGTTATGCATGCGACTTTGTTCTTGGCAGGTTGGGCATTGCCAGTGGGATGCTGGCTGCTGCGCAATTGGCTTCTGACGGGCTTTTGGTTTTTGCATACGCTCTCTGGTCCACACTTACTCAACCACGGGGCTGCACGTGTTTATGCCATGGCCCACCAGGTGCCTCATGAGCAGGCGCAACGAGCGGTGCAGGCGGTGGTGCCTCGCCTAGCAGCGGCGACACCCCAAGAAGAACTGGTCAAACAGGCAATGGTAACCGAAGCTACAGCAAGCGCGATCCTGCAAGAATACCCCTTGCAGACGCTTAAGCTTGCTCTTCTCAACGTGGCTAAAACAGTGGGGGCGCTCTACAGTGCCGAACTTTTATGTATCGACTCGGGGGGGCAGTTGCCCTCTTACGATGGTAGCTGTAACTTGTGGCGGCGTGCGCAACGCTTCCTCTTCCCGACAACCAACTCTGCAGCGGTGCGCATGATATGTTGGTTAGAAATAATCTATCAGGTGCTATTTCTGATAGGCGTGGTTGGTTTTGTGCTAACACGACCGTGGTGGTCTGAACGCCTGCGTCTTCATGTGCTTCTTCTTGGTATATGCATGGCAATGCTTGCTACCACGGCAATCTGCGGCTTTGCCCGCCTGAGATTGCCAATCGAACCAATATTGATTATGGTAGCACTGGAGTTTTATATGCCCCGCAGAGTACGGGAAGGGGAGTAAAGTATGAAGTATGGAGCTAAAAAGGCGCTCATCATTGGCGCGGGGCCGGCGGGCCTGACCGCTGCACTTGAATTACTACGCCGTAGCCAGATGAGTGTTACCATTTTGGAGCGTGACAACGTCGTTGGTGGCCTGGCAAAAACAATTGAATATAAAGGCTGTCGTTATGACATCGGCCCTCACCATTTCATTACTGAGTCTGAAAAGGTCTCCGCGTGGTGGCAAAAAATGGCTGATGGCGACTTTCATGAACATAAGCGGTATACCCGCATTTATTACAAGCGTCACTTCTTCAATTACCCCCTCGAACCTTGGAACGTCATTCGCGGGCTGAACCTTTGGGAATGTGCTCGCAGCATCGCTAGCTACATTTGGATTCGTCTATTTCCTATCAAAGAAGTCAGATCCTTTGAGGACTGGGTTTCCAATAAGTTCGGCCGTCGCCTGTTTTCCATTTTCTTCAAGACCTATACCGAAAAAGTATGGGGCATCCCCTGCAATACTATTTCAGCCGATTGGGCGGCACAACGTATCAAGGGTTTTTCTCTCTCTAAGGCAATTTTTTATGCGTTCTTTGGACGCTTTTTCACCAAAAACAAGCCGCGCACGATTAACGATATTTTCCACTATCCAGCATTGGGAGCGGGTGCCTTTTGGGAGAAAGTTGCTGACAAGGTATGCGCCGATCAACGAGCAGCTTTGCACTTGCAGCAAGGCGTGGTACACATCGAGCATGACGGCGGCAAAATTATCGCTGTTTCCGCCCAGGGGCCTATGGTTGCTGGTGCTGCTGGCAAGCTGGTGCGCCATGAGGCTGACGTTTTCTTTTCCACCATGCCTCTTCAAAAGCTTATTTTCAGCCTTGATCCGCTTCCTGAGCAGACCGTTATTGCAGCAGCAAAAGCGTTGCGATATCGCGGCCTGATCACCGTCAATCTGATTGTGAACAAGACCCATGTTTCACCAGACCACTGGATTTATGTGCACGAAAAAAGTGTACGTATGGGTAGAATTGGCAACATGAATAATTTTTCGTTAAAAATGGTTGCTAATCAACAGCATACTGGTCTCAGCTTAGAGTATTTTGCTTTTGTTGGTGAGCCGTTGTGGCAAACGTCTGAT
>RGUK01000342.1 GCA_010027825.1 bacterium | reverse complement strand
TCAATATCGCCGCAACGATACGGAAAGCACGCCTGGCACGTTCAAAGTGGTGGGTAACGCGATTACGATTAACTTGCCCTACCTGCGCGACAATCTACGTGTTGAACTGTTTGGTGACCAGATTGAGCTGATTGAACTAGTAGACCGGCGTGAACACAAAGTGTTGAGCGCTTTGGATAACACGCTTATTTTCCCCGCCAAGCACTTTGTGACGACGCAGGAGAAGCGTGATGCCGCTATCGAGCGGATTAAAAATGATTTGGCCCATGAGGCACCCCTCATCACCAATCCCCTCTATCGCGAGCGCTTGCTGACGCGCATCAATCACGACATTGATATGATTCGTGAAACAGGCTACTGCACGGGCATTGAGAATTACTCTCGCTACTTTGACGGCCGTCAGCCAGGCGATGCGCCGTATGCGCTTTTCGATTTCTTCGATGACGATTATCTGGTGATTATCGACGAGTCGCACATTGCTCTTCCCCAGCTGCGTGCGATGTATACGGGCGACCGCGCCCTCAAGTTTGAAGAAATTGAGCGCCATTTGCGTGACGTTATTTTTGTGTCGGCAACGCCAGGTGAATACGAACTTGCGCATGCCGACCAAGTTGCTGAGCAAATTGTGCGTCCTACTGGGATTGTTGATCCGAAAATTGAAGTGGTCCCCCGCAAAGGCCAGCTCAGCCATTTGGTTGAACAGATTAAAGCAACCACGCAGCAAGGCTATCGCACGCTGGTCACGGTGCTTACCAAAAAAGCTGCCGAAGAACTGGCGCAGTACTTGGAAGACCAGCGCATCAAGGTGTGCTACATGCACAGCGAAATTAAAACCCCCCAGCGCACGGAGCTTTTGCACAAGCTGCGTCTGGGCGTCTTTGACTGTTTGGTGGGCATCAACTTGCTGCGCGAGGGACTAGATTTGCCTGAAGTTGCTCTGGTGGCGATTATTGATGCTGATATTGAAGGATTTTTGCGTGACACCCGTTCATTGATACAAACGATTGGGCGTGCTGCACGCAACACCGAAAGCCGGGTCATTTTTTATGCTGATCACATCACTGGTTCTATGCAGCAAGCAATGGATGAAACTGACCGGCGTCGTGCTTTGCAAGAGGCGTACAATCGCGAGCATGGCATAACGCCAGAATCTGTTAAACGCGAGGTGACCAAGAGTATCACGAGCTTGCAGGCAGAAATTGCAAAAGCTTCAAAACTGGGCAAGAAAGGCCTTACGGTCAAACAGGCCGCCAAGGAAGAAATGCACGCGCTTATTCAGCGCTTGCAAGAGGAAATGCAAGTTGCTGCTGAGGAGCTTGATTTTGAGCGCGCTATTGCCTTGCGTGATAAAATTGTCGCCTTGCAGAAGGCGGAAGAACAGAATCCAAGGAAGTAGGTTACGCAGATTACAGCGCTCGTACGCCCTGCGCTTGCCATGTGATAAGCCAATACCGCCTAAGCAATCGCAGGATGAAGAAGAGCGAGCTTTCTATGGAGGGCGTTATCGATGTTAACTGGCCTTACAGACCAAGACGTGAGTCGTCGCCAGAAAAAATACGGTTCAAATAGCGTGCAGCGCCGCCAGGTTGCCTGGCTTGCTGTGCTGAAGCGTCAGTTCAACTCGCCTTTCTTCTACTTGCTTGCGTTTGCCGCAAGCCTCTCCCTGTATTTGGGCGAAGTCAGCAACGCCGTGCTCATTGGCATGTTCATCGGCATCAACACCCTCTTTGGTTTTTATCAGGAATATCGCGCTGAGCGTACCATTGCCGATTTGGCACGGATTGTAGCCCCCAAAGCAACCGTGCGGCGCAACGGACGGGTGCAAGAAGTGTTTACTAGCGAACTGGTGCCCGGTGATGTAGTGTTGCTTGAGCCGGGCGACATTGTGCCGGCTGATCTGCAGCTTGCTGACGTGCAAGATTTAGTGATTGATGAGGCAGTGCTTACTGGCGAATCAATGCCCGTGGAAAAACTCGTCAATCAGACCGCGTATGCCGGTACGACTATTGTCACCGGCACGGCGGTGGGAACTGTAGCCGCTATCGGGGCTGAAAGTGCTCTTGGTAGCTTGGCTGCTCGCGCCGGCGCGGTGCGGCACGAGAGTTTGTATGCCCGCAACATAAAAACATTTACCCTGCTCATGATGGTTCTGATCGGCGTTACGCTGACGGGTATCATCGTGCTGCATACTGCTTTTCGGCCTAGCGGCATGGAGCTGACCAGTCTCATTCTTTTTGCCATTGCCCTTGCTGTGAGCATTCTGCCCGAGGGGTTACCCCTCGTTATGACCTTTTGTTTGGCGCGTGGGGCGGCTCGTCTTGCTCAGCAGCGGGTGGTCAGCAAGCGGTTATCTGCGATTGAGGACTTAGGCAGCATTACGGTGCTGTGCACCGATAAAACAGGTACGCTGACCGAAAATAATTTGTCGGTTGCCGACGTGTTTGGTGAGCGCGAGGTGGTCCTTGCGGCAGCAATTAACGTTAATCAGC
>RGUK01000341.1 GCA_010027825.1 bacterium | reverse complement strand
AAACCTGA
The DNA here is from genome assembly GCA_010027825.1 of bacterium. Next base: position 2,481 of record RGUK01000341.1, on the reverse strand, counting down.
TCCAGTACTTCTCCGAAGACCGCTCGTCAAGCGTCGATTCCAAAATGCTCTTGGAATTGATGCAAACTCAGAATCTACACAGACGACTACAGACTCCCAAGAAAGTCAGTATGAACGTAATAAAGGTCATAGAGTCCCTCGTCAGAATCCGCGAGGAACTGGAGGAGACCAAGGGCAAGATCGAGCATCTCCGAAGGGAGCTGGACGCCCAGACCGGCGATCTCATCGAGTTCCTCAAGGATCGAAGGATCATAGAGACCAGGACTGTCTGATTTTTTGTGCCCGAAACGGTACTGGGGATACAAGGAGACAACCATGAAGATTGAACCTGTCAGCATCGAGGGAAACGGCAGCAGCTTGTGGTGCGAGGATTCCCGTGGGGAGTTTGTCGTCAAGGAAATGAGTGTTCGGAACTGCCACGGAACGGACGAGCCATATGAGCTTGTGCTTCGCGGCCCTAAAACAAGATGGGGGCACTACACGGACGACGCGATCGAAGAGAACGTGAACCGCGTGTTCGTCCCCCTTGTCCAGAAGGAATATCCCCGCCACACCATCGTAAGGATCACGTGGAGCGAGCAGGGGATGCAGCCCTATGACGGATGGAGTTTTGATATTCATTCGAAGGAAAACATCTAGGCGAAACGGTACAGGGGATACAAGGAGACCAACCCATGAAGTTCGATTTCGAAAAGTTCATCAGCATTGCAAGCCGTGACGTCGGATACAACCCGGCCGCGAAGGAGCAGTTCCTCAAAATGGCTCGTCAGCTCGCAAAGATGACAGCAGACGCCCTGGGGCTCGCAACGGGCGACCGCGACATCCGTGTGAACAAGGCGGGCATCGCGGTTTCGGGCGAGGTCACGCTCCACAGCGACAGCCTCTACGTCCAGTTCGGGCAGGGCATGATGGGCAACACCTTCCTTTGCCGCAGCTGCAAGGGACGGAAGGACTACACGGGCGGAATGAACAACTTCTACCGGTGGGAGGATCTGCGGGATTTCGGCAGGTTCGTTGATTTCCTCAAGAGATTGAGCTAGATCAGGGCGATTGCTCCGCTGGGTTGTACGTTCGACTCGTATCGGAGCAGCTTAATCCCAAGGAGGGGACTATGAGTGAAGAAAACTTGAAAGAGCTTCTTGTTCTGGCCAAGAAGGCGATGACGATCATTTCCGTCGAGGGAAGAAACAAGGAATTTGTTTATGACCTCAGGGATCTGATCAGAAAAATAGAGGCCGAAAGGGCTGATGTTCGTGATCAATAAACTTTCCGAGCATATATACTCGGTAATGATCACATGCCATAAAAAATACCTAGAAGCAAGGTGTGCTGAAAGAGGTCACAGCATTTCGGAGGTGATGTCGTGTGTCTTGGCTCAAGACGGCGAAATGTGGACGGTCGATGTCAATCATCCTTCCTATCCTTTGGAGAAGGTTGCGGCTTTGTCGTTCACGTGTGTTCCCGACTGCAACACTCCTGAATTTGCATGTGCTCCGAATAAATGTTGCGTAGATTTGCCTAATGGCGGGACGGATTGTGTTTCTTGTCAGTCTAGTAGTAGTTCTGAACAGCCAACACCCACGCCCACGCCCACCCCTGAACCCAGTAGTTCTGCTTCAGGCAGCAGCAGCACCTCACAGTCATGCACAAATAGCAATTCATGTCCGTCGGGTCAGTATTGTTGCAATGGTTTCTGCAAGCCAGATAGCGAAGTTTGTATGTGTTGGAGTTGCGAGCCAAACGGAGTGTGTATAGAAGGTTTCAAAAATCCTTCTCCAAATAATTATACATGTGAGGACGTAGGCGGGTATTCATCGCCGGAGTCATGCAATCAAGACTGCAGCGGAGGAGTAGGATGCTGTTGCACGCCCCAAGGGCCAGCGTTTTGGATTGATGGGGCTCAAAGTTGTGTAGAACTAACTGGTGGCACTTTTTTCCCGGGTGATTGTTCTGCTGCTGATTGTTCCGTTTAATTTTCTAGAAAGAAATGAAAATGAAGACCGCAGTCGAGTGCTTCAAGGTCAAGTCTGGCACCGTGGTTTGCAGCGACCCTTGCTACGGCTCGCCCGACGTCAAGGTTCCAGCGAAGAACGGCGAGTGGGTCGCCCATGTCGAGACTAGCGACGAGGGCGCGTGGGGCAGACGTGTTAGCAAGATTCTCGTCCACCACGTAGAATTCAGCCCGGTGGGCAACCGCTATCAGATCGAGAACCACATGATCAGCGTGGACTCCGGTCAGGCAGGCGTGTTCGACGGGGAAATCTGTGACGGCGACGACGAGGATTTCTATGAAAAGTGCTGCAATACGACCCTAGGAAAGAAGGGCTACGGCTACATCCCCATGGGATTCGTGTCATCTAGCGGATACGGGGATGGCGGGTACGAGTGCCTTGTCTACAAGAAGAACGGCCTGGCTGTGGGCGTGGAAGTCACCTTCATCGACAACTGACAAAATATTGGCGATAATTGAAAAATGACGAC
>RGUK01000035.1 GCA_010027825.1 bacterium | reverse complement strand
ACAAACTTATAAGTTTGTAAGAAGCGTCTAATTATTTCGGGAATTTTGCCGTCTAAATAATTTCTCCGTCTAAATAGTCTAAATTGACGCCGCCAAAAATCGCCAAAGATTATCTCAGAATTAAGAGATTATCTTTCGCAGCAACAAGGAATCAAAAATTTGTTTGGTTTTTAGACATTTTTTAGACATTTTTGTTTAAAGTTTAGACAATTAATTAATCTTTTGTTTGAATTTCAAGAATAAATGGGAATTTTGGAATTTTGTTTTCACGCACGCACGCTTCACGCAATCCGCCGCCGCCGCCCGCCGCCCACTCAGCCACCGCCGCCGCTTGCCGCTTCGCCGCTCTCCAGAATTCCAGAATTCCCAACTTACTCTTTAATCATCGTCCCCGCGTATGTCGTTGATGGCTGCTGCGTAGATAACCTTATCACGACTTTTCGGTGTGCCAGACTCCGTCGTCTGACAATGAATCATTAATACACGCTTCTTGTCAGACTCTACGCAAATCCAGAATGTCCCTACTTTCACCGGTAGGTCAGTCGGCGATGCGAACCACTTGTTAGTCTCCCTCAGACTGTAACACAATAGCACATATCTTTCGTCCAATGAATCACAGTGCTTTGGTTTGTCAGTGTCATAATAAGTTTTGCGACGAGTGTCATAATTGAATGCGTGTGGAATGATGTTCATCATATTTCCAACGAAACATAGCATCCATCCAATCACCGGTGGATTCCCGGTCGCACGACACTCTTTGGCAGCATTTGCGTAGCAATCGCCAATCGGTCTGTCATCACGAGGACGATTCTCTACTGGCACCAAATCAGATTTCTTGAATGCCTTATGCGGAACCAGAATTCCCCAAACTTTTAGTATTGCCAACTGTACCAGATAGTCATATTCTGGTTCCAGAATCTCTTCTGCCTCAGCACTCAAATACTCTCGTGCCAACTTGTTTGAATCGGCTCCGGTCGCCTCTGCGATTTGACGAATCGCAATAAGAGCCTTTCCCACCAACGAACTTCGGATTGATTTGCCATTTTTAGTCGCTTCAGACAAGCACTTGCTGATTGTGGAAGCCATTGTAAGTAAGAAAGGTAAGTAAGAAACTCTGAATGAATTCTGAATGAAATTTGCCGCCCACCCAACACCAGTCGGGCGGCGGACGCTTCAATTTTTTTCAGCCCCCTCATTCAATATTGACCTTGTTTATAGGTAATTTTAGGCAAAAACTCCACCACTACAAGGACAATCTCCTTCTCCTATCAACTCTTCAATATCATCTCCTTTACCAACTGCTCTTACACCGGGTATCCTCGCACCCTCTTTCTGATTGTAGAAAATTATTGAATATCTTTCGCCTTTGAACGGCTGCGTCTGATGAGGAAGTATCGCACCATTGAACATAGCCGGCTTGTCGTGTATATCAATCAATCTCTTATTTGAACCATCTGGATTAAACACATATAATCCACCATCCGTGAAATCACCTACAGCAATAATGACACTCATACCCACATTTTGACCATCAATGTGCTTTTTCGCTTTTACACCTACATTTAATGTTATCGCACTGTAATGCCAATTTTTAGGTACAACAGTGTTACCTAACTCCACCAACGCTTTGAATAATTCTGGATATTTTGTGTTTGCCACAAATGGCTTGAATCCACTTCGTGTTTTACCAAATCCAAAATTCTCGGTTCTACCAATTGTACCAATTATCAAATCTCGTTGGACTATGTGTACTTGCCCTTCTTTGGGATGCCCCTTTGGATAATAGCGTGAGCGTTTGATTTTTGGAATTGTCACTTTCTCAATCTCTTCTATGAATTTTGCTTTTGCTTTTTCAAAAGGAGGTCTCGTCTTTAATTGAACTAATACCGGACTATTTTCATCCTTCGGAACAATAGATGCCCCTCCCTCCACTTTTTTGACTGGCATATCAACCAAATCAAACTTTGGACGAGACTGGTATTTTGATACTTCAATAGTCTTCTTGACTAAATCTGGAAATTCGCTTTGTAACGCTTTTAAATTTGGCACTATATCACGCTTTCGTGCTTCTACGGAACCTCTACTAGCCACCTTACCACCCGGTGTCAATTTGGTAGATGTTACTATCACATTCTCAAATCTAAGTATTCCTCCGTCTTCTTTATAATATCTAAATAAAAGTTCAACTTGTTCTGCTTCTCCAGTCCTTAATGTCGTCTTTATTTTCATTTTATGTCTATTTATAATTCCCATCAAATCACCGCTAAATTGAATCAATCCAATGCTCCCTTCTTCCTTAAGTTGTCGTTTGTAAAATGGATTATACATATTTTTTACTGTCCATAAGTATACACCGTGCTTTTCTATCTTCTTAAAACTTTCTCTAAAGAACTTATCCAAATCTTCAATCTCCGCAATTTTCCCTTTTGATTTACGAATCACTTTACTCACATCATCGTCAATGAACACAATTTTCTGCCTTTCAGCATAATAATCAATAATAAAATTACGGGTTTGAGAAATGCCGGTTCGTTTTGTATTGATAATCCGACCATACATTTCTTTTGGGATTGACGACTCATATAAATTTTCTTCATCGCTATCAGCAACAAAAATATCAATCTTTGAAGACGGTACTTTTCCATTTAGAAGAAGTGGCAATGTTCGCTTTTGAATCAACTCAGACCTTTTGAATGAAGGTATAGCAACACGATAGTCCATTCTAATATATAACAACATTTGGGAATTTTGGAATTTTGCTTTTCACTCACGCACTGTTGGGGGAAGCCTTGGCTGGGCAATGGGCTGCTGGATGCCGGAGGCTGAATGACCCGTGAGGGCTGAGCACAATTCCCAAATTCCCACTTATCCACGCTCCATTCGTGCCATTGAAAATGCTGCTTCTAATGCTAATACATCCTCAAGAACTTCTTTGCCATATGTGTGTTCAATCACACGCGTTGAAACATCTTCGCTGTTCGCAGCCCGCAAAGCATTTAACTGATGTAATACACCAACATAAAATGCTCGTCTGCGATTTACTCTTTCCGGCAACGATGGTTTTTTCGGCATCAAACGCTCCGCACGCCGCCGCTTTTCTTCCGAGTCTTCGCTTTCGCTCCTTGAACGCCCCGGAGCAGTGTGTCGCCGCAAACTAAACATCCCTCCACTCAATACATCTTTCATCTCCTTCTTCTGCTCAGATGCTTCCTTCTTCAATTCCTTCTGTGTGCGACCAAGCAATTTTGTTAGTTTCTTATGCTCCTTTTTGAAAGCCTTTTTCGGCATCAACACAACATCATCAAACACTTCGGTAGAGTCCATATCTAAATATATCTAGGTAAAATAAAATAATGTGGAGCAGAGCAGTCAATACCTTTATCCTTGGAATAGATAATCGTGTCTTCGTAAGAATTCCAGTGGAAAAGAATCTTATGATTTTGAAAGTCCAATACAATGAGCACAAAGAAGAATTAGAAATTGAAGCAATGCGTGTCAAAAATAATTCGGAACCCGATGTATATGGCACGATTAGAAGTGAAAGAACTAGCGGATATGCGGGCACTGGAAGAACTGGCACACCGAATGAGTATGAAGACGGGTGCTACGCCACGCCACGGCACCAGCAAGATGCGTGGCGGTGCGGCTGCTCCACAGCGCGTGGTGGGGGGTGCTCGGGCTGCGACTCTACTGCCCTCAGCCCGACCGGCTGTGAAGGCGATGGCAGATGTCCGAGCACTGGAAGAGGAAGCGGAACGAGCGAACCCGATTCGGGGCGGATATGTGGGGTCAATGGGGCTGAGCCGATTCAAAGGCGGTCGGAAATCAGTGCCTATGCGACGCACCTTATCTAAGCAGATTGATGCTGACATCGCAGCCCGTCCTAGCATCCACAATCTGTTAGAACAGATGGAAGCAGATATGCCTTCCGGTGAATATGGTTATGCTGGAATGGCTGGTGGCATCAACACTGGACGCTATGAGGGTGAAGGCAATCTACATATCCTACACGAGTCTGATTCTGATTCTGAAATGGAAGGGGCTGGAGTTATCAGCGATTTGGGCATCCCGGTCATTAGCGACCTTGCCGGTATGTTCGGTCTTGGTAAGCGACCCAGCAAGAAAAAGTTGCTAAGCGTGCTACAACGCATTAAAGACTCTGACCCTAAAAACGCCGCAAAGGCTGAAGAACTGATGATGAAACTACAGACAAGCCAACGGATGAAAGGCAGTGGCATTCTGGACACCATTATGTCATTTATTAAATCTCTGTTTGGAAGCAAGAAATCTGAAGCACCCAAAGCAACACCCAAAGCAGAACCTAAATCACAAGAATATAGTTCAGCCGCCCCGGCATCTTCCGCTGTTGAACGAGCAAAAGCAGAATTGTCATCAATGGGAATCAATTCGTTATCTGACTTCAAAAAATGGTCTTTACGCAATCATCCCGACAAAGGCGGAGACACAGCCGCATACGGGCGTGTGAGTGGGCTGGCTTCTACAGCATTCAAAGGAATGGGTAAAATGCGTGGTGGTTCTGCTCGTGGTGAAATTGTAAAACGAGTAATGAAAGAACGCGGATGTGGTCTTGGTGAAGCAAGTCGGATTGTGAAATCAGAAGGCTTGTATTAAAAATGATTTTTGCCATTTTTATTTAGTTTTTACTATTAGAAAAATGGCTGCCTTTGGTACAAAGAAGCCCGGTGGTGATGTCGGCGTTCAACTTACATTTCCAACAGTGTTTGAGAATACTTTCGCTGCCTTTGAGCCGGGCAATATTGCCTACGCAAACTCGGTACGACCCGCGCCGAAATTCCTCCCCGCCGGTGATGACTTACAAGCCCTTTATCACGAGCAGAAACGCATTGATGCTCACAGACGGGCACTCAATGCTGTACGAGATACAGCAGCATCCCACTATCGTGCGAATCACGGACACGCGGGCTACTACGGACTTCCTCCGGTAGTCCTCAGCCAACGACGCTTTGCTAATCCCAGCAATGGCAGTGGCGGTCTTGGTGGCGATATTTACTCCGCTCGGCGTGATGCTTCTGATGCTCCTTTCCATTGTGTAAAGACCGGTGGAATGAGGGGCGGTGTGCTTCGCTCCGCACAAGGTCAGCGATACGGTGTCGCTAAACTGCGTGACCGCATTCGCCAACTTAACAATATTGACCAAGCCGAATCCGCATTTAAGACGCTTTCAGTCGCTGAACAAGCCGCAGCACCAGTGATGATTGAAGAACGAGTAACGCAAGGATTTGAAGCACCGTCTGGTCTAGCCCTTGAAGTATTTAGTTTGCTTGATGCGATTGAAGACAGTGTAACAGTATATCGTGGAAACGACATTGACCGCCTTGCCGGGAAACAAGGCTCTGATTTCACTAAACTTCTATTACGCTTTGGCTCCACAGCAAACAGAGAACAGTTGGAAGCACTATTAGAACAACTTGAAATTATTGTTCGTGGACGCGAAAGCCTTTTGGCTGATTGGATTAGAGATGCTGATTATGAAGGTCTTGATGAAGATGAAGAAGTTCCTCGCGGTATGATGGGTCGTCGGTTTGAAACACGATTTCCATTCTTTACACGACTGGCGAGTTCATTAATTAAATCTTATTTGTACACAAGGGCTATGTTGGTTAAAGTAAATTCAACTGCTGCGGAGCGTCGTCGCGCCAGTGAAGTAACTGCGCGAACTTTGGGTATGGATAGTCCAAGAATGGGTGAAGAAGTCAAACGATTTTTTGATTTGAACTTACTGGCTGAACCAGAAGTGCTTGAAGAATTTGCTCCAGAATCTTTTTTTACTCCTAATGTTGTCGCTGAACCGCCCCCAGAAACTCGTGGTCGCGGTCGCGGTCGTCCTCGTGGCGGTGCTCGTCCTCGTGCGTCCCGTGCTGCTGTCCCTAGTCGTCCAACTGGAATGTCTGACCGATTCACCCCCAATGCTCCAACTCGTGAAGACACATTAGCCCGTGAATATGGAATGAAAAACGCACGGTTTGACCGTGATGTGCGTCAAGCATTTGGAGACCGCAGTGGTGCTTATTTAGGAGACCCGTTCCCCGGCAGCACTCCGGCAGAAATGCCTCGCAACGGAATGCGTAAAGCCAAAGTTGAAGCCGCTCGTCTGCCAGTCGCAGAACCCGTTCAAGCCGCACCCGCAATGCCAGACCTCCCAGACGCACCGGTCGCTGAAGCAGCAGCCCAAGAAGGAATGGGCAAACGCAAAGGTCGTGGACGCAAACCTAAACTTCCTACAAAGACTAAAGGCGGCTTTATTCCGTTGGTGACAGCCGCTGCTCGGATTCTACCACTATTGTTAGGCAATGGTCAGTCACTCACTCGTGCGTCGCTGCCAAAAGACCGTGAAGGATTTGTAGCACTTGCTGAAGAGTTGCGTGGCAAAGGTCACCCGATTCGTGTTAATAAGAACAGCAGCCTAAAAAGCATCCGTGCTAATTTTATTCGCAAATTTAAACTGTAAGTAATGTAGAATGCCCTACAAATTACGCAAAGCCCCAAAACGAGATTTGTATTGGGTCGTTGGCGAAGATGGCAAACATCACAGCAAAGAACCCATTCCCAAAGAACGGGCTCAAGCACAAATGCGCGCACTTTATCGTGCTGAGAGATTGAAAGGCGGTATGGATAGAGGATTGGCGTTAGAACCTTGTGAAGGCGAAGCACATACTGGTGAAACTACATTAACTGCCGCAGAAGTTAGTGAATTAAAATCAATGCTTGAAGATGATGATGCTGATAATTCCACAATTGCTAATGTATATAGAACACTCCGCCCAACATTAAATGATAGATTGGATTTGAATGTTATGGACGAAGTAAAAGCCTTTTTAGAGTCCGGTGCTGTTGATAGACGACGAACCGCAAACGCGATTAATTTGTTGCTAACTGTATTATGTCGTGTATTTCCTCGGTCAAGTGGAGGGATGAAAGGTGGTTACATTGACCGTGCCACTTTTGAAATGCGCAAACAACGGATGCCGGGTTATTATCCAGAATCAATGACTTACGAGGAGTATCTTAAAGGCGAAATGGGAGCAGAGGAAGCATACAAGAAAGCAAAGGCAGAATTGGATGCTAAAAATGCTGAATATACTGCCGCTGTTAGTCGCGGTGAAATTGAAGAAGAAGTTGCGTGTAAATTAGACAGCAATCTGGATTATAATCGCGATGTTGTTGCTAAATCCGAATGTGCGCGACGACACGAAGAACGACGCAAAAAAGATATGACTCCAACACAGCGTGTATTTGATGATATCAATAAAGGACTTAGTAAAGTCGCCGATTGGTCTGTAGAAAATGTATTAGGAAACCTACCAGTTGTTGGTCAAGTTGTTGGCAGCACATACAAAGAATTTGCTCCGCCAACAAGTAAATTTTATAAGCCAATGGGTGAAAAAGGCGTTGCCGAACGCATTGCTGATGCTGGAATTAATGTTGCTGAAATACAAAAGAAAAAAGGACAAAAGAAAGATGAAAAGAAAGTTGAAGGCTCTGGTGTCGGAGCAAGCACTGCTGGATTGCTTTATGATTTATCTGCTATAGCGACTATGATTACTCCCTATTTGACTACCACCGAAACAGAAAAAGTAGACGAAATGTACAGAACATATCAGATGATGTCCAAACAACCAACAGCAGCAGAAGCAGCACAAAAATATTTAATTACTAAATATCAACCTTATTTGGAACGATTGGCTGAAAAGTACGCAGATGCTTTAGGTTCTGCGGCAGAAAGCGGGTTTGGCAAATCCAAAAAGCAAAAGCGTAAAGGCGGTAATAAGGATAAACTGATGGTTGTTGGTACTAAAGCAACACTACATCCGAAACCAGTTCGTCGTCGCCGTGGCGCAATAGCCCCACCCGCAGCGGATGCCATTCCATTGTTTGTGCCGTTTGAAGCGTTTGACACTGCTTTGCCTCCAGAGGATTACGCTTGGGAGCGTCGCAAAGATGCCGTTATGGCATATGATGCTCTACGCAAGGCTTATGGTCGTGGTAATGTGCGACGCAAATTCAAAGAAGAACTAAAGCATTATGGACTTTCGCCATCTGCTTATCTTCAAAGGGCTCGCACGGCAGCCAAAAAGGCTGGTTACAATCCTAAATCTCTTACATTTAGTGATGATGATGATGGCAAACTAATGATTACCGATGACTCGGGACGCAAAGTTCGCTTTGGTCGTGTCGGTTATGGAGACTTTCTATTGTGGTCAGCGGCGGAGAAGAAAGGAAAAGTGAAGAGCGGGTTTGCGGCGCAGAAGCGGGACACATTTCAAAAGAGCCATTCACAGATAAAGGGCGACTGGAAGTCGGACAAATATTCGCCGAATTCGTTAGCACTGGCAATTCTCTGGTAGCATACGATTCAGTCCGTTTTGCCGGTTCGGGCACTGGTAATTTGTCACTATAACTAAATGTTTTAGTTATAGTGCGAAGAAATACGGAATAATCCATTTAGGAAGGAAGGAGGAAAAAATTAAGCAAGGATGCCGTGCTGACGGAGTGCCGCCACAATCTGACCGATTGTATATACATTTGGTACGACACCATATGTAGTGTCGTCCAATACCGGAGCAGCACCACCGGCAGCAACTCGGGGAGCAGCCGCTGTCGCAGAAGTGTTCTGAGCCACGGGAGGCACACCGTGAAAACCGACCGTCTGACCAGCACCACCTACCACCACACCACCGGCTGTAGCCAACAAATCCAAACCACCGGCACCAGTCGCGGTGATTGCGAGACCAGCAGCGTCGCCACCAGTCAGAGACTTCACGCCAGTAAGCGCAGCGTTCTGAAACGAAGTGGAACCGTCACCACTAGCAGTCAAACCAGCGGGAGAACCCTTAAGCACTTGAGAAGCCGACATCTTATATTAATTGTTTTGATTTTAATTTTACATTAATCGGGAAGCCAGAGATTTCTTTGAATGGCTGCCCGCGCCCGCGCCAGTGCCAGCGCCGGTGCCAGCGCCAGTACCGCCATAACCAGCGATTTCCAGACCCTTCTTTACCATTGAGCCAATCGGCTTAGTGGCTTCGTACGCGTCCTTTGCGGGACAGCGAGCCGAACGACAGACCGCCGACCATCCGCTCCAGCGCAGAGCGCACCACCATAGGCGCCACGGGCGCACCAATGATGTCTTGCTCGGACAGTACACCCTTGATGATTCGGGAAGAGCCACGGATGGACTCAAAGAAACCAGAGTTAGCCGTGATTACGAACAACTGAGGAGTCACATCATACGCGTAGGGGTTCTTCACAGTCAAGTTGAACTGAAGAGTGAAGTTACCCACCAGCGACGGGGCTTGACCCGACTGTAAAGTAATGTCTTGAGAAGGCTTCAGAACAAGGAAGCCACCTACAGCCGGAGTGTTTGCTCCTTGCTGTTGTAGCACTGGAGGAGCACCATAGCCACCGCTGGCGGTGTGGAAGTTACCCGCCCAAGTGTTGAAGTCCATTTCCAGACCGTTCTTCACGGACATACCATACAGTTCCTCCGCAGTATGAGACGACAGCAGACCGCTGAAGTTGTCAAAGTTGATGGACAGCGGGTTGATAACATTGTCAAGAGATGTCGCGACGGGCAGATACCAATCGGCTTGAGTGTTATCCACGACCGGTGGCACAACACCGGGCTGGTTGTAGCCTCCCGCCGGCTTCACATAGATGATGAGCAAATCGGGAATCTGCGGTAGCGTGATGGTCTGGCTCTGAATCTGACCAACGGCACCAGCGGCAATCGTGGAAGAACCGGTTGTGATATAACGAGGGAACTCCATATAAGGTACTACAGACTTAGGAGGCAGAGGTACATCCAAAGAAGGAGTTAGGAACTGAACATTCACACGAGAGTTCTGGAAAATTTGCCCACCAGCGACTCCAGTGTTGTACTGTACATTGCTGATTGCGCGACCAGCACGGCTCGTAGAGCGAATGACTCGTGCCGGGCTAGGCTGTAAGTTCATAATCAACTGGATATTGTTGATACCAAATAGACCAGTGTCCCACTCGTGCTCGTCCGCAAACACAAAGGGAGACAGCACCAGCGGCTCGGTCGTCTGCCAACGGAAGTACAGAGTGTAAGAAGCAGCGGCGGTGCCGTTCTCCACCGGAACGCCGTTAATCTGGTTGTAAGCCGCCACACCGGGTACGGCAACGGAAGCACCAGCAGTCTGAGGCAGCGGTGCGCCAGTGGGGTCGGTGAATACCAAGTTGTACCAAGCACCATTGGGCACATTGTCGTAGTCCGTGGCAATGTCGTAGCCACCAATGGGATTGCTCACCGTCGCATACGCATCATCGTACAACTGATACTTATCCAGCATAGTGGGGCAAGTTCGCTGTAGGCGATTCTTCTTGCCCATCGTTAGCCGCAGCACCTCCTTCAGTACATCTTGAGAGTTAATCACAGAGGTGGTGTCGTTGATGGTAGCAGACAAAGTTGAGCACAGAGAGTTCAGAGGGAAAGCACACAGCGAGAAATCGCGACCGGGAACCGCAATGGCATCACCAACCGCCAAAGGTGCTGCGGGAGTCACAGTCATAGACATAAAGCACCGAGAAGTCCATTGTAGTTTTCGGTCTACAAATACATTCTCGGAAGGTACATAGATATTGTAAGTGTGCTGAGACGAGGTCGCAGCGATTGCTACGAAGGGAGCATTGGTCAGAGACAGCGCACCCTTTTCAACGGCATACTTCGGGCGGCTCTGGACAATGCGGCTATCCAGCACGGCTAGTTTCTCAATATCGGCGGACATTTATAACAAGGTCTGCGGATTTAATTGGCAATTAAATTAACTCGCGGGATTCTGGACTTCAAACAATGAATTAAAGTTCTTTTCCTTCAACTCCCTTTTTGCGGAACATTTTCACAGCAGAAGGTTTATTGGGTGAACACGCAAGATTACAAGAGCACGGACAGTCTTTGGTCTCCGATAAGTAGCATTGTATTTACGACAAGCCTAATCCCGGTGAAGACGGAAGCCACTGGTCAGCCAAATGTTTTGGGTGTGGGCAACTTGGGCGACACACGAGCGACAAGCCAGAGCGCTTTCCAGCCCATCATTACAGATGTTGCTCTGGACACAAGTGCCGGCGGAGCCGACGATTACCGCCAATTCATTTACTATGCCCCGAATGCTGAATACCGTATGGCTGACTTTGCGGCGAGCAAACAAGAACTCCGTAATATTGACATCCAAGTGTTCTGGAAGAATCGCCTTAACAATCAGTTGTACCCGGTGACTATGTTTAACTTGTCCTCAGTAAGTCTGAAGGTGATGTTCCGCAAAAAGGGAGTTGAAGGAAAAGGATTTTAATTCATTGTTTGAAGTCCAGAATCCCGCGAGTTAATTTAATCGGCAATTAAATCCGCAGACCTTGTTATAAATGTCCGCCGATATTGAGAAACTAGCCGTGCTGGATAGCCGCATTGTCCAGAGCCGCCCGAAGTATGCCGTGGAAAAGGGTGCGCTGTCGCTGACCAATGCGCCGTTCAATGCTATCGCTGCTACCTCGTCTCAGCACACATACAACATCTATGTGCCCTCTGAGAACGTATTTGTAGACCGCAAACTCCAGTGGACTTCCCGGTGCTTTATGTCTCTGGTTGTGACTCCCGCAGCACCGTTGGCTGTTGGCGATGCTATTGCTGTACCCGGTCGTGACTTTTCGCTGTGCGCATTCCCTCTGAACTCTTTGGCGTCCACGGTATCTGCTACCATCAACGACACCACCTCTGTGATTAACTCGCAAGATGTGCTGAAGGAGGTGCTGCGGCTGACGATGGCGAAGAAGAATCGCCTACAGCGAACTTGTCCCACGATGCTGGACAAGTATCAGTCGTACAACGATGCGTTTGCGACTGTGAACAACCCGATTGGTGGTTACGATGTTGCGACCGATTACGACAATGTGCCGAACGGCTCGTGGTACAATCTTGTGTTTACCGACCCTACGGGCAATCCTCTGGGCACTGCTGCTCCGGCTTATGGTGGTGCGGCTTACGATGCGGTGAATGGTGTGCCGGTTGAGAACGGCACTGCCGCTGCTTCTTACACGCTGTACTTCCGTTGGCAGACGAC
>RGUK01000340.1 GCA_010027825.1 bacterium | reverse complement strand
ACCATGGAAATCAGCGCGCTGCTCTACTACCAAATTACTGATCCCAAGGCAGCAGTCTACGAAGTAGCTAATCTGCCACAGGCAATTGAAAAGCTTGCGCAAACCACAATGCGTAACATCATTGGTTCCCTGGACCTTGATGAGACGCTTACCTCACGTGACCGCATCAATGAAAAGTTGCAACACGTGCTTGATGACGCTACCTACAAGTGGGGCGTCAAAGTCAACCGCGTTGAGCTACAAGAAGTAACCCCTCCTGCCGACATTCGCGAAGCAATGGAAAAGCAAATGCGTGCGGAACGTGACCGCCGTGCGCTCATTTTAGAGGCTGAAGGCCACAAAGCAGCATCCATCTTGGAAGCTGAGGGCGAGTACGAAGCGCGCGTCAAACGTGCACGCGGCGAGGCTGAAGCGCGGGAAATTTTGGCTAACGCTGAATCACAGGCAATTCAAATTGTGCAAAAAGCAATGCCGGGCGCTAATCCCCTGCCGTACCTAACCGCACAGTCGTACATCAAGGCGCTGCCAGAGATTACACACGACAAAAATGGTAAAATGATTCTGGTCCCTTATGAGGCAAGTGCCCTCACCGGCTCACTTGCAACGATTAAGGAATTGTTTAACCAGCAGTAATCAAGGCGTTAGGTTGCGCTATGAAGTTCCGTCCGCAGTCAATCCTGGTACTTTCGCTGGGATTTGCCGGGAGTATCTGGTGGCTCAGCATCCAGAATTATTCCTCAATGGATGAGCGCAGCTATTCACGCGATGAATGCGCTGAAGATTTATGCAAGGTTCTGACCGATCTGGCTAGGATGGCATCCGCTAGGGGGGACCTTGCAGCAGCCATTTACAATCTAGAACAAGCAATTAAACACAAGCCGGACGATATTATCACCTACCGTCAGCTCGTTACCTACTACCAGCGTGCTGGCAACAACAATGGTGCTCTACAAACCTATTTTGCTTCCTTGCTTGCGGCAGCACCACCAAATCGGCCTGACGTCTTAAACAATCAGACGGCACTGCCACTCCCTTCCGAAGCAATTGCGTGGCGAGGCGAAGATTTGCGCGGACGCTCCATTCTGGTAACAGCTCCCACCTGCATAGAACAAACCATACGCTTTTTGCGCTTCTTACCGCTTCTGCGTCAGCGAGGCGGCATGGTATCGTTTGATGCGCCCGCAAGATTGCGTACACTGCTGCAGAAGGCTCACCTGGGGATTAATGTTCTTGATGAGAACACGTCCCTCCTGCGCCACCCGGTGGATTACTATGTGCCACTGACCAGCGTTCCCGCGCTCCTGAGGATTGATTATGAAACTATGCCACGGCCCCAAGCATACCTTCACTTACCAGCCGCAGCGCCAAAAAAACAACCTACTCATGATGCCTTAGTGGTCGGCCTTTACCTGCAGGATGTCGCTCACCATGGCGCCAAGGCGCCCCGCTTTGCAGCCGCTTCTTTGTTTCACGAATTGGCAGCTCTGCCTGGCGTGGTGATTAAGCCGCTAGACACAGACAAAACGGGTATGGGGCTTGATACACTAGCCGAAGACATCGTGCAGTGCGACATGGTGGTTGCAGTGAAATCAGTAGCTGTTGACCTGGCAGGCGCGCTGGGCGTCCCCGTATGGGGGCTCATGCCTTATGAAGTGGAAGAAGAATGGTTGCCCTTAGATGATAACGCCACTTCCGTGTGGTACCCTACGCTGCGCCTCTTTAGACAACCAAAGCCGGGCGATTGGCTGTCCGTCTTTGCTGATGTGCATGACGCACTCCATCAACGCGCTCAAGCTCATTCTTTGAGTGGCGATGCCAGCGAGCGGTGAAAGCTGATAGCAAAGTGGTGGGCATAGTCACGCAAGGCAATCAGCATTTGTCCGACATAGCTGCTCGGATCAAGCTTGCGACCCTCGGGAATGTTGTTCGAAAAAATGGTTTCTTCACGTTTTGCCAGGCAGACAAACGGCACCTGTGCAAACAGATCTTGCACAGCGTTCAACTGGCCCTTACCGCCATCAATCACAATTAAATCGGGCAAATCAGTGGTCTCTTTATAGCGGCGAGCAACAATCTCACGCAATGAAGCATAATCATCAATCCCACTGACAGTACGGATATGGAACCGCCGAAAGCTGTTTTTATCTGGCTGCCCATCAACAAACCGCACGCATGATCCAACCATGGCAACACCTTGTTTGTGGGAAATATCAAAGCAATCGATGGTATGAGGCTCGGCAGGCAGCTTGAGCAACATCTTGAGCTGTTTTGCCAGGGAACGCTGCTTTAACAGTTCTTGCTGAACCTGCACCACAGCCAAGCGCAACACATTAGCCAGGTGGCCCTGTGTAGGCTGACTGATGCTCACCCGATAACCCAGCTGATGCCAGTTGACGCAAAACTGCTCATAGCTACCCACCGCATCGCCAAAATCGATGTTGGTCAGAATGGTTGCTGGCGGCGCATAGAGGCGGTAAAAGCTGAGGAAA
>RGUK01000339.1 GCA_010027825.1 bacterium | reverse complement strand
GAACCCGGTCAGTGGAACAAGGACAGCGGATCGTACTTCTACTTCTGCAAGACCGCACGCAAGCCGTACGATCTTGCCGTGTGCCTCGTGCTTCTTTCCCTTGCGAACCACGCCCCCAAGTCCGTGAAACTCGGATCCGACGGAGACTGGGACTGCGAGTGGACGGAGGCACGCAAGGTCTACAAGGAACTTTTCGGCGTCGAAGCAAGCGCTTTCCAAAAGGCCGCCTGAAACCGTAGAACTTCCACAAGGAGACTCGCATGTACGAAACACTCAGCGAAAGCATGGTAATCGGCACCTCTCAGTTCAATCATGGGGAGCGAGGCATCAAGGTCGGCCAGGACAACCCCGTCTACGCCTACATCTACCTTCCCGCCGAGAACAATAAGTTCGGCGGGCAGTCGCAGGCGGTGATCGAGATCTATCCCAGACCCTCGAGTTCCGTCAAGATCCACTTCAAACTGCCGAAGGACAAGTTCAACACCTACTCTCATGAGGACGAGGATAAGGCAGAGAAGATGAAGGCCGGACTCAACTTCATGTGTGAGCAGGCGGTCAGATGGATCGACACCTTCGTACTGCATCTTCCCCCGGAATCCCGGTGAGCAAACGGTAGTAGGTTCAAGGAGAACAACAATGCAAAAGTACCTCGAGCCGACCGACCCCGATGCCTTCGTAGACCACGAACGCATGTCCCCCGAGCCCGGAATGGGACTCACGGAGGAATGCCCGCAGTGCAAGGGCCACGGAGGGTGGAACCTGCGGCTCAACGCCTATCCCCTCCACGCCAAGGAGAACACCCCGGAGAACAGGCGCAAGTTCAGCCACTTCCGGGCACACTGCTCGCAGTGCCAGGGATACGGATATGTCACCCCAGAAAACGCGGACCATGTCCACGAGTGGGTCTTCGTCAGGAACACCGGCAACTGCCTCAACCTCCACGAGTGCAAGATCTGCGGCCGGGAATGGGAGATAGACTCGTCGGACTGATTGATTTGATTGTTGTTTGATTGTTGTTTGATTTTTGATTCTATTACATAAGGAGAAGATTATGCCGAACAAGAAGAACGGCAGTTCAGCCAAGAAGGCGACGAAGGCCAAGGTCAAGGCCAAGCGAGTCTATTGGGAAGATCTCACCCCGAAGCAGCAGGCCCAGTACAGGCTCGAGCTTTCCAAGGCGAAGGAGAAGGCTCGTCGAGACATTGCCGCCGGAGGTAGAACCCTCCTCCGAACCACAAGCGACGGATGGAATATCTACGCGGCCAACGACTATCTCGACCTGAACATCACCCAGCAGTGCATCGACAAGGCCGTGTGCAGCAGTAAGGGCGAGTGCGTCGTAGCCCAAGCCATCAAAAGGCAGATCCCGTTCGCGACCGGCTGGGCCGTCGGAAGCAACATCGTCATCATCACCTGCGACGCGACCAAGGAGGTCATCCGATACGGAACTTCTGGACCACTCGCTCACGCAATCCCCGTGTTCGACCGACCGCCCTATGTCTGGAACCTCAAGCCGGGTACGTACCGCCTGAAACCGCTTCCGGTCTCGTACCGTATCGGAACCCGGTGGATCATGTACAAGGGAACCGGTGGCAAGCGGTCCACCTTCAAGGGAACTGAAAAGAGTCCCACCCGAGAAGGCAAGTACCACAGCTTGATTCGCAAGTAACAGCACGACTCCCCCTAAACTAAATCTGGAGAATCAAATGACCGTCAGATGCGTGGTCGCGTGCCGAAACGCAGAAGGAACACCAGACTTCTACTTCTGCAGGGTGGAATGCACAGAAAAACAGTACGATGTAGGAATGCACTATGACGTCGCCGAGGAACAGGCAAGAGACGAAGGATACGAAGGTCCGATGGTCGTATACGACGAAAACGACGGTCCGGAATTCCTCTTCGAACACTTTACCTGGGAAAGCGCAAGCGTAGTGCCATGAGATCGAGCAGGATGAGAGGGTACGGCTCATGGTGCATGGGCTGGCGGGAAGCGGAGAGAAAGCCGTCCCCGCCCTCCTCAGAAGGCCCGGGAATCTTCTTCTTCGCCTTCATGGCGCTGGTCGTTTTCTCCTGTGCCAAGGTCGCCATCGAGACCGGAAATCCGATGTCATTCCTCCTTGGACTCGCGGTTGTTGTGGGAATCTTCCAGGGAATTAAGTCCTGAAACGGGTCTGATTCCATGAAGATCAAGACAGATAAGCCCGATCCGAGCTGGCTTCGACGAGCCCGGAAGGCCGGAGTCACCAAACTCACGGGAAACAAGAACTGCCCCCTCAAGAAGATCCTGCTCGACATCGGCGGCTGGGCCGCTGTCGTGCCGCACCGGGATTCAGACGCCCAGAAAATACTCGAGCGGGGACGAAGGTTCCCCGGAAAATCAAAGACCATGAGGGGCCAACCCTCCCAGTGCCACTCGAACTCCGCCTACTGCTGGGACGAAAACCGGGAGCTCTGCAAGATCTGCACAGGATACGCCCTCTCCCGGGACGG
>RGUK01000338.1 GCA_010027825.1 bacterium | reverse complement strand
TGGCAATAACATCCGACCGCGGCAAATAAGCCGTTGTATCATAAACCGAACCCACGGGCGGCTGCCATGCACTCGCCGATTGCACCGGAATATTCTGCACCTGCGCAAGCAAAGCTTCTCGGGTTGGGTAAAGGTATCGTGTTACGCGGCTAGGTTCTACTGGTATACCATTAACTCGGGTTTCGTCATGCAGGTGGGCAATAAAGCTATCGTTGGCACGGCTTGTTGTATTGCCACTATCTCCAAGGTATTGGCCAACATTTACGCGGCTACCAACTTGTAAACCCTCAGCAAATTTCGACATATGGAATGCTCCTACGGTAATTTCTTCGTTGCCCCCATGTTCAGCTCTTATCCATATACGGTTACCTGTACGGCCGCCCCCCACACCCATTGCAGTAACTGTGCCTGCGAAACGAGAGTAAACGGGCTGGTAGCTGCCTTTGCTATGGTTATCGGTCCAGTCGACACCTTGGTGGCATGTGGCGCGGCCATTACAATCCCCAAACCCACTCCCTCGGTTATCAGGGTGAAAACCGATTGGCACGCCATTACGTAGTTCATCAATCGGCACAAACTCCAGTTGTCCACTTTTCCGGCTCATCCCCCACCAACCAAACTCACCTTTGTCATTCTTCACAATACCGTTATTCCGCAAACCAGTATTATTCTGCGCTGCCTGTATTTGTTCTTGGGGGGTCAAAGCAACAGGCGTTACAGGTGGTTGTTGGGTGGTTGCAGCCGGTTGCGTTGATCCAAGCGCTTTATCAACCACGGCTTGTTCAGTAGCTCTTTTTTCATCTAATCGTCGCTGTTGCTCAGGCAAAAGGCATGGAAACCGACAAGTAGATTTTGCTTGTTCAGCAACTGTATTGTCTCCCCCCTTATTCCGCGCCGCTTCCGCCAAAGCCTCTTTATCTCCCGCCAAAGCTCCCGCTAAGTAATCTGGGTTTCTATTAAGTTCCTTATTATCAAAGTTCTCGTCACGAGCATCCTTCTTACCTTTCTCAAAATCTTGCACTGCCGTTGTTGGCATTTTTAGGGCCTTGTCATTCTTGTCATCTTTATTAAATTCAGCGCCACTGGCAGCTTTTGCTGCCGCTTCTGAACTGGTTTTATAATCCAGTTTAGGTGTGTTTTTAGCAATTTCTGCATGAATATCGCTCGCCCCCAGCCGTACCGGTTCGCGGTTTGTTACCGTTGGGCCTTGGCCGTGGGTGATCGCCGCCATTTCGGCAGCAATCGGGTCAGTGCGCCCCAGCCCTTGCAGTGGTGGGGATTCTGAATTTTTCGCATCTCCTTTGGGTGGCTCTTTTGGCTTAACGCCGGTAAGTTTTTCCCACTCTGGAACTTTTTCACACTTGTTTTCCTTGGTGTTCACGCGCTGGCCAGGCTGGCATTCAATCGTTTGGCCATCCTTGGTTCATGCTAAGTGGCTAACCCGCTTTTTTTCTGCTTATTGCAGGTATCGATGTCATAGCCATACTTGGCGGTGCTGCAATCAATAGCATTTTGTGATCTATTATTGGGTTTAATAACCGCAGGCGCCAGCGGGGTTGCCGTGGTTATAGGTGCAGTGTTATTCGCTACACCAGCACCCGTACCAAAAGGCACTGCACCACCAGCCACCGCTTGCTCGTTACCGCCTGCACCGTTGGTATTGGTGTTATTGCCACCACCAAGCAGCGTGTTAAGCCAACTGCTCCAGTTATCACCCGCCGCGTTTTGGCTGTTATAGCTGTTGTTATTGCCTATCAGAGAGCTTCCTCCAAGGCTCATGCGGCCGCCCCAATTCACCCCGCTGCCAGAGGAAGAGCTACCTGCATCGCTGGTTGTTAAAGAGCGTGAGCTATCTAAAAGCCCTCCCCCCCAAACAACCTCAACTTTGTTGCGCCACAAGTTTACAAACTCACCTGAGGATATACTGGTGTCACCGCGGTAAGGAGATGTTGAAGGAATATTTCCAAGAACAGCTCTGGTTGCTATGTTATCAGAATTATAAAACCTTCTTATGTTACCAATCGCCGAACCATCTGGGTTTCTCATATGGGCAATTAAGCCTGCTTGTCCTTGTTGGTGCATCGCATAGTGTTCGCCGGGAGTTGGGTCACGACCAAAAGCTCTCCTAAATGCAGTAGTATTTTCTTGCCCACGTCTCACATATGCTTCTAAGGCTTGTTCTGGGTCAAATGGGTTATTTAAACCATAGCGTCTCATATTGGCGTCTGAAAATTGGTATAATCCCTTATATTGACTACCTCTATTGTGCCAATTTGGGTTTCCTTGGCTTTCAAGCTTAGCAACCCGTGCGCAGTATCCTGCGGGCATTCCTAACCTTGAATCGCAAGATGCAAAGTTAATGCCGGGGGTACGCGCAAGTAAACCACGGGCTGCTGCGCGTTGGGCTAGTTCTCTGTCGGTCAGTGGCGCAGGTTGGGGGGTTGTAACTGGCGCTGGCGTAGCTGGTTTAGTATCCGTCGTCAAAGCCGC
>RGUK01000337.1 GCA_010027825.1 bacterium | reverse complement strand
CCAGGCAAAACATAGGTAGCATAGTCTGCCACTAAGATGCGCAAGGCGTCTTCCCCAGATCCTGCCGGCGACCCCGACAGTAGTTCTTTTAGAAAAGCAACCATCGCTGTACGATGATGCGCACTGTAGCTTAATGCAGGCTTTATATAACCTGCCAATTGATCCAGAAGGCTTACCACATTATGCACAACCGCGGGCAGGGTGCCAGCTGCACCAAAAAAGCATGCAATGCGTGCTTGAGGGAGCAACCAAACCTGCTCAGGAAAATAGGAGACCTCTTGGCCAAAGGCTGCGGCAACACTGTCCACATACGCTTTGCCAGCAGCAACAAAACGTTCCTTGCTTAGATCGAAAGGCCCTCCCCATCGATGTATATCTGTTTCAGACTTAAAATAAACACCAGCCTTACCAACACTCTCAAACCGATCAGCAACCTGAGCTTGGGTAAGGCGGTATTCACCGGCTTCCCAAAGAAATCGGTGCGGGGCGGCCCCAAAACAAGTGCTAATTGCCAGAACGATTACTAACGCTGACGCAAACTTATACCTCATCCCTTTGCTCCCTTTTTATCTGAAGATATCTCTTATTTCTAGCTTTCAGGAAAGATCTGCAGCAGCTCGTATACAGTCCTAAAGCCCGTCAAGCGGCAAGTCGTTTTTACCTGTTGTTGATGCGCAACCAGAATATGCTCTAAGCCAAACTTTTCAACTTCTTTTATGCACATACCAATATGATTGATCGCCTTGAGTTGACCGGTCAGGCTTAATTCGCCAATCGCCACGGACTTGTTTGGCAAAGCCTGTTGAAAGTAGCTGGAAAGAAGCGCCAAGGCTATGCCAAGGTCGCTGGAAGACTCTTTGATTTTAAATCCACCGCTAACCTTAAAGAAAATATCATGCGAACTGAAGCGAATATGCAAATATTTTTCCAAAATCGATGCGATTAGCACAACGCGCTTTTGGTCCATTCCAGTCACCACGCGCTGTGGAATACCAAATTTAGACTCTACCACCAGCGCCTGCACTTCTAAAATCAGCGGACGCGTGCCCTCCAAGCTGCATACCAAGGCGGATCCTGCGGCACTAGATGCTTCGTTGAGCAACTGTTGATTGATGTTAGTAACTTCTACCAGCCCCTCTTCCTGCATTTGAAAAAAGCCCACTTCATTAATCGCCCCAAAACGATTTTTGACGGAGCGTAAAATGCGCGTGTGCCAGCGATCTTCAGCCTGCAAGTAGAAGGCGGCATCGACCATGTGCTCAAGCACTTTTGGCCCAGCCATTTCACCTTCTTTGGTGATGTGACCGGTGATCAGCACGGCAACATTGTTCTCTTTTGCAAACCGCATCAAATGAAAGGCTGCCTCACGCAATTGGGCAATCGTACCAGGAATAGCGTGCGACTGGAGGGAGAGGTGACAATTTTGTATCGAATCTAAAATGAGTAAGGCTGGCCGTACTTGCTGACCAGTGGCCAAAATGTTTTCCAAGTTTGCTTCATCCGAAAAGCGAAGCCGTTTGCTCGTAACGCCCAGGCGCTCAGCACGCCCCCGCACCTGCTCTAACGACTCTTCGGAGGAAAAATAGAGCACCTCAGCGTTAGTGGCAAGCCGATCAGCAACTTGCAGAAGCAAGGTTGATTTTCCAATGCCAGGATCACCCGTCAAAATAATAAAAGAACCCGGTAAAACGCCCCCGCCGAGCACGCGATCCCACTCTTTAATGCCCGAAAGCATTCGCTCTTGGGTATGGGTAGGAATTTGGTCTAAGGAAAGAAGGTTTGCTACCGTGCCCCGCGTAGTGCTCACTTTGGCGGTCTGCACCGCTTGCGCGGGCGTAAAATCAGCAAAGCTATTCCACTCCTGGCAGCCGGGGCAGCACCCCGCCCATTTGGGGCTTTGGTAGCCACAATTGGTACACGAAAAAGCAGCTTTAATTTTTGCCATGAAGGGCTCCTACAGAGCCGCCTCGCGCGTTGGCTGCGTCAAGGAAGGACGCGCCATCGCGTCACCGGGACGGCGTATTTCAAAACAAGCACGGCAGCGAGCTTCATAAAACTCCGATGCCCCCACTAAGACGATGGGATCATCATAGGAGGCCGGCTGGCCATTAACCAGGCGCTGGGTGTGATGGGCATCGCTACCGCATTTAACGCAAATGGCCTTGAGCTTGCAAACCTCATCGGCCTCTGCCATTAAGGGTGGAACAACGCCGAATGGCTCACCACGAAAATCCAGGTCCAAGCCAGCAACAATGACACGCTTGCCATTCCATAGGCACCCTGCAACTCAACGAGCCAGCCGAGCCCATTCAAGACGCCTTCGTCGCTCCAGCCGCCCCATGCGTCGAAGTCGATGACGCAGACGTAATCGGAATCGGCGGCACACGCTCGCACCCACCGCTGGCAGGCGTCTCTGTACTCGGCCAGGGCGATCGTGCGACGGCCGGCGAACTCGGCACCGTAGTGATCACGTCCGAGAATCTGGTAGTG
>RGUK01000336.1 GCA_010027825.1 bacterium | reverse complement strand
TCCGGCCTCAAGGCGGACGCCGACCTCGTCCGAGAGTTACGTGTCCGATGGGCTCCTCCAGCTCCTTGCCACCGCCGTGAGTCACCACGGCAAGCTCCGGAGAGAATCCCTCAATGTGCTTTTCTTCCTTCGTCAAAAAAGATTTAGGAATGAGCAAGGGAAAGTAGGCGTTATCTACCCCCAAGCGCTTGATACCGGCATCCATGTGTTTTTGAATATGCTCCCACACGGCATAACCATACGGCTTGATAACAAAGCAACCTCTGGTCGGGCTTGAGTCAACGATGCCAGCTTTAACAATTATCTCTTGGTACCATTCGGCAAACTGGGTTGAAATATCTGGCAGCGTACTCATCATTATACCTCTGTTTAGGGGCAAAAATCTTTATGACCAGAGGGCAGTATACCGGATTTGCCCCTAAACGTCTAAATCTGGGACAAGGGTGGCTACTGACCGCCACCATAGGCTGGCAGCTGCTCGGGGTGCTGGAAGAGGTCAACCAAGTCGTGTAGATGTTGGTTAGTGCGGACAAACCAATCCATCCACGCCGCAGAATCCATAACGCGCACACCACCGTTCACCCGGCGAAAAGCCGCCCAATGACCCTCGTGCAGGTGATCGGGGGCAGAGGTAAAATAAATTGCCGTGGCGTCAGGACTAAGAATTGCCTGGCTAACAGCCTCGTATTGCTGGCGCGTGCCATTACGCAGATGCTCAGCCCCTCCCTCCACAATTACTATGTTACGGTGGTCAAGCGCTGGCAAGCCTAGCAGATCCTTCAACTTTTCCATGAAGACGGGCTCAGCCATCACTGCGGCAAGCTCATCGCCCGTAAGGCCTGCTCGGCGGCCACCGGCCAACTCAGGACCCTCAGGGGCAACGGGAAAGCGAGCTAGGCGGTCGTGCGCATCAATCTGCTCAAGCTGCGCACGCGTCTCCTGAAACAGCTGATTCATGTCCAGCGTTGCCGCTCGCTGTCGTGCGGCCTCAGGATCTGGAGCTTGCAATAAAAGCGCGTTGGTAAGCGCATAGACTGCACACTGATGGGGGCGCTGGCGAGCACCATGTTCAACCCGGATCCCGCGGCTATCAGAAGCAATACTTTTAGGTCGAATGTAAAAATAGTAGATGAGCCCCGCAGCTATTACCATAGCGGCAACGGCCAGCTTGTGCTCACTTACCCATTCAACTGGCCTGAAAACCAGGGCGTCGGTTAGCAGGTCAATAAACGGCATATCGAAGTACTCGGTACGTAGTAAGCAAAAACGCAGGCGGCTGCACAAGCTCAGCATTTCCTTGCAAAGTTCTGCCTCGTCGGCCGTCATAAGCGAGCGTCGATCAATGAAATACTTAACCACCAAGTCCCTAAATTTCTTTACGGATGTGCCCAGACGGCGAAGGTGGCGAGGTTTGACATTGTTGCCATAGGATTTAAAGACATTGCACAGACGCAAAAAATAGGCCTCAAACTGCGCAGCCTCTTCCACATCCCCCTCGTTAAATAGCTCCGTGATGCGCTTAATGTTATTCATCGCCTCGGTACAACTTACTGAAGCAGCCAAAAGTGGATGCATCGCATCATTATCTTCAAGGCTGTCATTGACCGAAGCGGCAAGCAGCCCTTTCAGGTAGGAGTCCGCCTTGGACAAAACCTGGTATAAATGAAGCGCATGATAATCGCAGGTAATGCGCCGCAGATGATGCACTTTGAATACGGTAGACCGATACGCAGGCTCGCTTTCTGTTGCATCGGAACGGTCCTGACTTACCGCATCAGCAGCTTGCGCCGTAAGCCCTTCAGGAGTGCTATTACAAAGCGCCACCCCCCATATCGCTAGAATCCAAATGCCCGTGAGCTTAGTAAATTGACTCTTCATCGCCTATCACCTATTCGATAATACTTATTCATATCTTGCACGGTTTATCCGGCAACTGTTTTGTAGAAAAGGCTCAACTTTTTAAAAATTATTGTCTAGCATAGCCCATCGTTTTATTTTTTTTGAGCCGTACGCATAAGGAATAGCTATGCAGCAAGCAACACCGGGAAAACTTTTTATTATTTCTGCGCCCACGGGTGGCGGAAAAACCACACTAGTTCATCGGGTGTTGCAGCAGCTAACAGACACGCACCAACTTCAGAAGGTTATTACCTTCACTACACGCCCTGCGCGACACAATGAGCGGGACGGGATCGACTATCATTTTATCACTCCTGAAGCGTTTCGAGCAAAGGAGTCTGCAGGCTTTTTTATCGAGACAACAACCTATGATGGTTATAGCTACGGCAGCCCCCACGCAGTTCTAGAGAGTTTGAAAAAAGGCGTCTCTTACATCCTTGTCACTGATCGCCCTGGCGCAAAGCACATCAAGCAGCTTTATCCTGCCGCCATCCTCGTGTGGATAGGAGTGCCAAGCATTCAGGCCGTATGTGAACGCCTCCAAAAGCGCGGCCGAGAAGACGCAGAGGCCTTACAAAAGCGTATGGCCATGGCAGCAGACGAGATCAACGCCGAAGAGCA
>RGUK01000335.1 GCA_010027825.1 bacterium | reverse complement strand
GGCAAAAACGCGGATCTGTGGATTGCAGACTGGGACAACGAAACCGCTTTCCGATTGGGTGAGCACGTGGGGATTTCTTTCCGTTTGGTTGGCATAAGCTGGGAAACAGGCCACTTGCAAACCAGCAATTTTAAGAGCTGGCGTGACATTCCACGCAACCCTGTGGAACAAGTGGAACAGATAAAGGCCAAAGATATCCGCACAAAAACAAAAGCCAAAAGCCTAGTGAGTAACAGGCCGTGGAGTTCACGGTGACGCCCGAACATGAGAAGCATCTGGCAGGCATCATCCGCGATTTAACCAGAGATTTAGATGCGAAGTATCGTAAAGGGCAAGACCAGCACGGTGGAGCCTTGTGGCGCAGGCCAGTATGGAAGGATGCTTGGGAGGAGGTTCTGGATTTATGCACCTACGTCCACACATTAAAGATGCAGCTGTCCGTCATAGCGGAGATCGCACTGATCGGGGCGAGCGACGAAAGCGTAGTGGCTGCACAATCGCGGGAAAGTTGCCGTCAGATTCTCGCTGTGCTTGAGGGATTCCCGTCAGCGGCAGATAAAAAGTGAAAGTAATCCGCAAGTGGAAGCGGTGGCTGGCGGTGAGCTGCAGCCACGGGCACCTGGCAAATGCCGCAGCGTGCAAGGCTGCTTTAGAGATGAAAAGGCGGTGGCAGCCAGACGCCGATTCAATCCTCCACCTTGGCGATTTTGTCGATCTGTCCGGGTTAATGGGTAGCGCCAGAAAAGATCCAGACTCGCCCGAACGCACCGCATCCATCCGCGAGGACTTCGACGCTGGGCTAAATTTCGTTCGAGAACTGGCGCCACGCTACATCTTCGAGGGCAACCACGAGCACCGCCTAACGGCTCTACAATACTCGCCTAGCGCAATCGTGGCGCACTGTTGCACCTCGGCAAAGTCTGAGATCTACAACATGTGCAAAGATTTAAAGGCGCAGTATGTGCCTTACGACATTGAGAAAGGTTGGCGGGATCTTGGCGGTACATCATTTGGCCATGGGTTTATGTTTTCAGAATCAGCCGTGCGTGACCACGTAGAAATGGTCAGAAAGCCTGTTGTGATGGGCCATTTGCACCGGGTAGATAGAATTGCAGGTCGCAGCATTGGCGCACCCGTGGGCTGGTCGATCGGTTGCTTAGCCGCAGGGATGCACGGTGAACGTCCTGTCGCCGGTGGGAGGAGTATGGCGTTACCCAGTGTAAAGTCAGATTGGGCGACTGTCCTAACGGAGTATGTCGCTGGGTATCGTCAGGAGGTAGTGCCACCCGGCTGGCTGACTAAAAAACAGATAGCCGAGCTGTGGGGTAAGTCGGCCAATTATGCCAATAAACTTTTAGCGCACTTGGTTAGAGACGGCAGAGCCGAAAGAAAAAGTTATGTGATCCGCCTGCCTCACGTTGATGCAAAGGGAAAGAAGTTTTTGGGACACTGCAGGAAAGTACCGCACTACAGGCTAATCACAGGCAAATCGCCTAAATCTTAGCGTTTATTTTCTTTGGCCAGCTCTTTAACCAGCAGCGTGGTGATATATGCCGAAAGGGATAATCCACTTTTTTTGGCAAGACGCTCACCGTTCCGCTTAACTTTTGGGTCGATCGTAAGGTTCGTTTTCGCCTTCTTCATAGGGAGGATTGTATGCGTAATAAATACGCATTCAAGTTTAAAAAGAAAAGTTAATGCCCAAAAGAAAAGTGTTGCCAATACGCCGTGTGTGCGTAGTGAAGGCGTATGCCTCGTCGTCCACTCAACGGCTTTAAAGCGGAAAAGACAAATATCGTTTTGCCCGTTGCGTTAAAAAAAGCATCACAAAAACTTGCCGCTGCACGTCGTATTTCACTTTCCCAGCTAGTCACCCAACTGCTTGCAAAAGCATCGGGAGAGCAAAGCTACTTATGAGCTTGGGGCGTCTCAACGTTGTTGCCATGAAACTCCGCCAGGAGAACCAAGCTCTTTCCCTTCGCCAACTAGGCGCTGCTTACGGGTTCGGCTACGTGCGGATTAAGCAAATGCAGGCACTGCCTGGATTCCCGCTGATTGCCGGGAAGGTAATTCCGAGTGACTTTGATCGGTGGAGGCTGATGCAGACTGGCCTAAATTCACAGCATCGCGGAGATCGTCTACGCAGTGCCGCTGGTAAAGTTCGTGAACTAACGTCGAGGAGTGATTCACGAGTCTCATGGCTACAGATTGAGAACAGCCTGAAAGCCGCAGTCTCGTCACTCGGGTTACCCGGAGCGAATGAAAACAATGACGCTTAAGCCCGCAAATATCGAGCAGGCGACGCCAGCAAAGCGAGGCTCGAGTCCTGGGGACTTCGCAAGTGACCTCGCGCCCCTCGGCCTTCATCTTGGCCAGCATAGGTTCGATGGCGGCCGGGATGGGAATGGAGAACGATTTGCCAGTGCCACCCTTGGGGCAGGGGAAGGTAAGCACACGGTTTTTCAAGTCCACGCAATCCAGAGGAATCTGCGTCTCTCGCAATCTGCACCCCGTGGCCAGGGCAATCTCGAAGCT
>RGUK01000334.1 GCA_010027825.1 bacterium | reverse complement strand
GTTGATTCGTTTTTAGTGTTGGTCAGCAAGCTATTGGTTGGGCTCTGTTCATCAGCTTTTGCGGTTCGAGATGACAGCGGTGCTGGATGCGTGCTGCCGTAATCGCCATAGCCAGTGTGATAGTCGCTAAAGCCACCGTAGCTGCCAGGGAACGGTGCATACGCGTCGTACCCACCCCCATAACTGCTCTTGTTACCGAGTGGTTTGCCTGAGGAGGCACTGCTTGAGGAACGGCCACCCAGTCTTCCACTGCGGTAGTTGGTTTGGTTTTTCACCCGCTCTAGGGCTTTTTTTGCTGCAGTGTCTCGTTCCTGGCGCTGTTCGGCTAAGCGCTGCTTTGCTGCATCAAGCTCGAGCACTTTTTGGGTGCCCTCATTCAGAGGCGCCAAGATAGTGCTCAGCTCCTTGACCAGCTTGCGCTCCATGGGAGCAAGGCTGGGTTCGTATTTTGCTGCTTTGGTGCGCATCTCTGCGCCAACTTCTTGCTTGGTAATTGGAAAATCATCAAAAGGGATGTCAAAGGCGATGATTAAGCTGTAGAGCGTGTATACTACAACGCTGGTGCAGACGAGGAGGGTGGTTAGGTATCTCATGTGCTAACTCCTTCTCCTTGTGGTTGTGCAAGTTTTTCTAGCTGCATGCGCGCATCCGCTTCCTCTTTGTTGATTTGCTCTTCGGTGATGTCGATCTCATCGGCCAGCCGCATGAGCTTGCTGCGGGCTTCAATCAGGCGCTTGCGGTACGGCTCGAATGTTTTCTCAAGCTCCCGCATTGTTGTAGTGCCCTGCTTGATGCTTTGGATTGGTGGATTTTTAATGAGCTGGGCAGGATCGTCAGAAATTTCCAGCGGCATGGCTTCAAGCTCTTCTGGCGTTGGATTTGCTGTGGGCTTAATCGGCTTGCCTGCTGGAGGCAAGAGGGGAGATGCACCGGTTTCATCAGGACTAAGCGGCGCGGTTCCGGCTTCTTTTTTTGCAGCTTCTTCTTTTTCTATAACGGCAAGCTCTTTTTCAAGCTCAGCGACAAATTTGTTGAAGTCAAAATCTTTGAACAGCGCATCCATGTCCCCCATGTCGGGCATGGTATTTTGTGTAGTGAAAACATTGCCAAAACGCATCAGGCATAGTACTGCTAGTACAAGTGCAAAGACTACGGTGTGTGTGTGAAAGGTAAATCCCCGTTTCATAACCACCCCTGGTTTGAATTTTCTAATATGAATTTTAAGGGCAGGCGTGAAAAGGAGTCAAGAAACCGGATTTTTGCTGGTAGAGCTTGTTTGTGCGCTTGGCCTCTTCATGATCAGCGTAACGGCGGTAAGTGGTCTGCTTGCGCAGCTTGCTGCAGCAGAGCGTACGGCAAGCCGGCGCCTTGTTCTTTTAGCAAAAGCCCGCAGCATGGTCGAGGCTGGCAGGCTTGATGATGCTCTTGCTGCGCAGGAAGTAGTAGCAGTGATGCGTAGCAAGCAGGCATCGTGCACGCTTGTGCGCGTGCGCCTGGACCAGGGGGGATGCGCTCTCAGCTTCCCGCTTGTTCAGCGGGGCAAGGAGAAGACGTGAGGCGCGCAGGCAGTACACTAGTCGAGCTGCTCGTCTACCTAGCCTTGTTTGGTTTTGCCGCATATGTTTTTATCAGCAGCAACACCGTGCTCCAATCGTGGTATGCATGGGCAACTGCTCGTGCGCATTCCCAACTCGCTCAGGAGCTTGCTATGGATGTGCTCATGCGTGATCTTGCTTCGGCTTCCCATAAAAAAGATGATTGGGATATGAAAAAGGGCGTGTTCAAACGCCAGATACTTGACCAACGTGGTGTGCCCATTGCATACGATGTTTGCTACACGTGCAGCGGGGAAGGGTTGCTACGTGTTCAGGGAGTGTACGATTGCCAGCGGGGAGGGTGGCGAACACATACCACCGCAAGCGTGCCTTGTGTTCCTGTGCGCAACATCAGCCTACAGCCTGTGCTGGACGCTTCTGGTATGTTTGTAACGCATGTGCAAGTGAGGCTTGCGTGCAAGACGGGCCAGGAGATGAGTGAGGTGGTAAGGATTCGCGCAGGACGGTTAGGATGAGAGAACAAGCAAATGCAACCTTGCTGGTGTTGGTGGTTATTGCGGCTATGACGGCTACAGCTCTGCAGGCGTGGCGGCTGTGGACGATGCAGGCAAGCGTCTGGCAGCAGCGCGAGCGTTGGTACCTGCAGTGGTTTTCCTTGGACGCGGGCTTTCAGGCTACCTGCCATGTGCTTGCTGCAGGGTTTGATCAATATGCACAACAGGCAAGTGCTCACGAGCGGATTGCGTTGCCCCTGATGGCAGGCTTGCGTGCGCATGGCATCAAGAGCATACTGATGCAGGCTACGGCGGACTCTTATTTTTTAGTGCAGATTACCACCGACAAAGGCCAGTCAATGCGTTTTCTGGTAGAAAAAGAACAACATGATTCAAACAAGCAGATTGTGGTGCATCACGTTACTTTCGGCGCTGGCGTTTAATGCCGCTTGGCTGTGTCATGCTGCTACGGCGTGGTTAGTAATTCCCGGGGTGTTGCT